>NZ_JAPUVO010000085.1 GCF_029255185.1 Propionivibrio sp. | reverse complement strand
GCGGGTCAGTCGGGATGGTGTACTGGACGCCGGTGGCGAGGATGTTCATCGCCACGGCATTGACGTCGGGCGCCCAGACCGGCGAGTTGACCAGGTTGGGGTTGGCCAGGAAGTTCTCGGCGAGCTGGCTGCCGAGGATTTCATTGACCAAGTTCTGTTCGCCGGGGCGGATGCCGCCGGTGATCAGGTTGTTGGCGTAGGCGGTGTTGCCGGTTGCGGTGTTGACGTCGCCCAGGCCGTCGACCTGGCTGGTGCCGGTGGTAATGAGGGTGCTGGTGTTGGCGCTGATCGATTGGGTCGGGTCGGGGGTGGTGGTTTGGCTGGGGCTCAGCGTCGTTGTGGTGGTGACGGTGAAGGCGTTGGTGGTGGCCTGGCCGTTGTTGAATTGGTAGCCGTAGCTGGCATCAACGCCGTTGACGAAGGATTCCAGTTCGAGGCCGGAAGCATTGTCTGTCTTGACGTAGCGGTCGGTATAGCCAGAGGACTGAGTGGCGTCGAGCGAGCGGGTGATCAGCGTTGTGGTGTTGGCTTGCGGGTCATTGATGAGGTACTGGTAGGTGCCGTCCGCCGGATTCATGGAGAGACGGACGTTGCCGTAGTCGACGACGAGGTTGTTTCCTACTTTCTGCGGCACGAAAATCTGCTGGCCAATCTGGAGCTTGAGTTCTTGGCCGGGCAGGAGGCCGTTGATTTTGATGAGGTCGTCGGCGGTGATGGGGTTGCCGTTTTTGTTCTCGATAAGGACGATATCGGAAAGTGTGCCGTCCTTTTTTAGAACTGCTGTATGCGAATCGACGTAGTCGATCAGCGCTGAAGAAGATGGGCGCATGATCACGCCGAGGCCAGATTCCGGCGCGGCAATCTGCGAGGGTTCGACGTTAGCCGCGCCGCCTGCGGAGTAAGAAGCAGAGTCGATGCCGAAGATTTGGGCGAGTGGGGCCACGTTCTCCGGAGCAACGAAGGCATTACCGCCACCATCGCCTCGCCCCAAGCCTGGTTTGTAAATCCCCGGATGCCCTTGCTCTACACTGGTATTTTCCTGATACAGCCGCTCCATGGTTTTCGGGCCGAAAACCATGGACGTCACCGTCAGCCCGTCTCGTTTAGCTTGTGAAAGACCGTTCATGTAATCTGTCGAGGCACTGTGATCAACGTAAAACTTGTCAGCCTCGACTGCCACCAGCCCGAGTATCTTGGGGGCGATACTAGGCACATTGCCGGCAAGGTCGCGCGCCAATTTCCCGTAATCGCTGGCATACGATGAAAGCGCCAACGGGTCGCTTCCCTTGTCAATATAGTTTTGTTTGTAATCTTCCAGTACGCGGATCGCCGTCTGGAGTTTGATATTGGCGTACCCGATGTCATTGAGGGTCGAAAAAACCGCTTTGGAGGCACCCACCTTGTCGTTGGCCCAGCCAAGCGCATTGACCATGCGATAGTCCGCACGAATCTCGATATCGGTCATCGTCGGAATCAGACTGTCCTGTATTGAATTGACGATGAGCTTGGCGAAGCTTTCGTCATAGGCCGTGCGCTCTTTGGCCATCAGGCCGGCAATCGCCATGGCGGAAACGCCAAGCGTATTGGCCACTTGTTGAATCGTGCTTTTTTCGCTTGTCACCCAGTTGAATGCGGCAGTGCTGAATTGTTGTTCGCTCATGATTTATCCTCCAATGTCGTTTCTGCAAAGTTTGAGATACCAGTGCGCTTCGAGACGGCGCGCCAGGCAACGGGGTGGGTTGTTCGGGACTGGCCAACCGGCTGGCCAGTCCTTATCCAGGTCAGGATGCAGTTGCCATTGCATTCCGCCCTTAAGACCATCTTCAAAAACCTGTTCGTCTGGATAATAGGCGTAATACTTCACGAGATTGCTGTAGGGCCAAAACCGCTCATCGATCAGCCCGGTAACATCCGCCTGCAATTCGAATTCGCGCCATTTCCAGGTGACTTCCTGACAACGTGCAAGGGGTGCGCCGAAAGGGCGAAGACAGATTTTTGGTTCGCTGGAATCGTAATGCCGCTTGATCCAGTAAAGGCCCAACTGTTGTTTCCATTCCTGCTTTCCCAGCATCTCTGGCGAGAACTCAAAATCCAGCTTTGGCTTCATCGTATACGCCACCACCTGATCGAACTCGGCGCGATGCTGCTGAAATCGCTCGATGAGTTCTTCATCAGATACCAATCGTTTAAACTTGGAACTGCCTCGATCAAACCAACCATCGAGACAAAGCCAGAAATTTCCAGGCTTGTAGCACTGGCCATAAGCATCGAGCGTCACGATTTGGAACACGCAATACACACAGAGCAGCGCGGCCGCGCTCCATAAAGCTAAATGGGTCACCCTTGATTTATTTTTTCGCAACAAAGTCATAGTCATACACTCCTGCTCAAAACCCGAACTCGGTTTTCGGTCCAGACTGTCGATACGGTAGCGGGCAGCTCTGTGCAACCAGCGCGGCGTCTAAAGTGGATCAAAATTTCCATGCCGCTAAATGGATACTTCCCGCTTTTCAGGGATTCCATTGCGTTCATTTGGCCGACCAACACATTGAGGTTGCTCAGCAACAATCTCAGAAACCAAGGTTGTCGCGACGGTGTAACCCGGGTACGTCTGCAAGG
>NZ_JAPUVO010000084.1 GCF_029255185.1 Propionivibrio sp. | reverse complement strand
TTATGCACATCCAGCCCCACGTACTTGCTAAACTCTTTCATGACCTGCCTCCCTCAATTTAGGCTCTGCGCCTACGGTTGAACAAACCCCAAGCGTAACCCTCGTCGCTTGAGGTGTGGCAGGTCAATACATGATGTCTAAAAAGTGACGTATCGGTAGAGCGCCTGGTCGAAGCTTCGGGCATTGATCTGAAGAAGAGCGGCAAGGATCGCGTTGGCCGCTGCCCCTTTCACGCTGACGACACGGCCAGCCTGGTCATCACCCCTGCAAAAAACCTCTGGCACTGCTTTGGCTGCGGCCTCGGTGGCGGCCCCATCGACTGGATGATTAAAAAGAACGGCGTATCCTTCCGCCACGCCGTCGAATTGTTGAAGGACGGCATTTCTGTTTTAGCCGCCGGGTCGGCTCCGATCAAGTCGGGCACCATGCGCAAACTCGACACCCCGATCGCGCTCGACGCTGACGACCAGGCGCTCTTGAATCAGATCATCGACTACTACCACAGCAGCTTGAAGCGCTCCCCCGAAGCGCTGGCCTACCTCGAATCGCGCGGCATTGCCGGCGAGGCCATCGACGTGTTCAAGCTCGGCTTTGCCAACCGCACCCTGGGCCTGCGCCTCCCCAACAAGAATCGCATCGCCGACGCCGGCATACGCGAGCGCCTGCAAAAGCTCGGCATCCTGCGCAACTTCGGCCACGAACACTTCAACGGCTCGCTGGTCATTCCCGTGATCGATCAGGCCGGCAACGTCAGCGAAGTCTACGGCCGCAGGCTCCTGAAAACCCTGCATGCCGGCACGCCCAGGCATTTATACCTGCCCGGTCCGCATAAAGGCGTGTGGAACATCGCCGCGCTTGGCGTCGCGCCGGAAATCATCCTCTGCGAAGCCCTGATCGACGCGCTGACGTTCTGGAGTGCAGGCTATCGCAACGTCACCACGGCCTACGGCATCGAGGGCTTCACCGACGACATTCTTGCCGCCTTCAAAGCGCACGGCACGCAACGCGTGCTGATCGCCTTTGATCGCGACGAGGCTGGCGAACGTGGCGCGGCCAAGGTCGCCGAACGCCTGCTGGCGGAAGGCATTGACTGTTTCCGCATTCAGTTCCCCAAGGGCATGGATGCCAACGCCTACGCGCTCAAGGTGACGCCGGCATCCCGTTCGCTGGGCCTCGTGATCCGTCAAGCCCTGTGGCTCGGCAAAGGCACCGTGCCAACGCACCCCGAGACGGTTCCCGTTGCCATTGACCCACCGCCAACGCCCATCCTGCCTACCGCTTTGGCCGATCCTTCCTTAGCTGCCAAAACGTTTCCCGCAGCACTGCCCGCCAGTCCGCTGCCGGCCGCGCCAGCTGATGACGCGCCGTGCACCGTGACGGACAACGAAATCACGCTGACCTTCGGCGATCGCCGCTACCGCGTGCGCGGCCTGGCCAAGAATCTCTCGTTCGAAATATTGAAAGTGAACCTGCTCGCCACACGCGGCGAGCGCTTCTACGTTGATACGCTCGACCTCTACGCGGCCAAGCAACGCCAGAGCTACACCACCCACGCCGCGATTGAATTGCAGGTCGCCGAGGACATCCTCAAGACCGACCTGGGGCGCGTCCTCAGAAAACTGGAAGCCTTGCAGGAAGAGGCCATCCGCCAAGCCTTGCAGCCCGCCGTGCCGCCAGCGGCGACGATGGACGCCGCCCAGCGCGACGCGGCGCTCTCGCTCTTGAAAGCGCCCGACCTGGTGCGCCGCCTGCTCGCCGACTTCGCCACCTGCGGCCTCATCGGTGAAGAAACCAACAAGCTGGTGGGCTACCTCGCCGCCGTCTCGCGCAAGCTCGACCGGCCCCTGGGCGTGGTGATCCAGTCATCGAGCGCGGCCGGCAAATCCTCCTTGATGGACGCCGTGCTCGCCTTCGTCCCCGACGAAGAGAAAGTGAAGTACAGCGCCATGACCGGCCAGAGCCTGTTCTACATGGGCGAAACCAACCTCAAGCACAAGGCCCTGGCCATCGTCGAAGAAGAAGGCGCGAGCCGCGCCAGCTACGCCTTGAAGCTCCTGCAGAGCGAAGGTGAACTCACCATCGCCAGCACCGGCAAAGACCCCACCACCGGCAACCTGATCACGCAGCAATACCGCGTCGAAGGTCCGGTCGCGTTGTTGCTGACCACGACAGCGCGGGACATCGACGAAGAACTGATGAACCGCTGCCTGGTGCTGGCCGTCGATGAGGGGCGCGAGCAGACGCGCGCGATTCACCAGGTGCAACGCGACCGAAGGACCCTGCAAGGGCTGATCGCCCGCCGCGAGAAGGACGCCCTCATCACCCTGCACCAGAACGCCCAGCGCCTGCTACGGCCACTGGACGTGCTGAACCCTTACGCGCAGTTCCTGACCTTTCCCGACCAGACCACGCGGCTGCGCCGCGATCATGAAAAGTACCTCACCCTGATCGACACCATCGCCTTCCTGCACCAACACCAGCGCGACGTGAAGACCGCGCAACGCGGCGAGCAGGTCATCGAGTACATCGAAGTCACGCTGGCCGACATCGAACTCGCCAACCGCATTGCGCATGACGTGCTCGGCCGCAGCCTTGACGAACTGCCGCCGCAGACGCGCCGGCTGTTGAAACTGATCGACGGCTATGTGGTCGCCGAATGCACGCGGCAAAGCGTGAAGCGCAGCGATTTCCGCTTTAGCCGCCGTGCGCTGCGCGAGGCGATCACCTGGGGCGACACGCAATTGCGCGTGCATCTGGAGCGCCTCGTCGATCTCGAATACGTGCTCGTGTATCGCGAAGGACCGGGCGGCAAATACGTCTATGTGCTGGCCTACGAAGTTGGCGACGAATCCCGCGCCCAGGTCGCGGGACTGATCGACATCGCCGCACTGGAGGCTTTGATTTCTACCACTACGATTCCGAAGTCGCGGGGTTCGACCCCCGAAGTTGCGGGGGGAGTGCGGGGCGGTAGCGGCCCGGTTGCGGTGGGGTCGCGGGGCAATGAATCGGCTGTAACGCCTCACCCCGTGCGGGTTTCCGGCGATCTATCGAATGCGATGCCCGAAACGCACTGCTCCCGGCCAACCGGAAAATCCCGGTCGTACCCGCAGGCCGTTCCCGCCTTAGCCGCTGCGTCGGCCTGACATGCCGCGCCCGGGTCAGCGCCTCAAGAAGCACGCGCTCTGGCAGAAGCGCCGGTCGCCGCCGCGCGTGCCCGCGCCCGACCCCTCCGCCAGCAATTCGCTGCACGCCTACGCCGCCGCCTACCTGGAGTGGTCGCGCGTCATGGGCTACCGCGAGCAGGGTGTGGTGATGCGCGACAAGGCCCTGCGCCGCTTCATCCGCTGGTGCGACGAGCGCGGCCTCTCCTCCCCCGGCGAGATCACGCTACCGATCCTGGAGCGCTACCAGCGCCACCTGTACCAGGTGCGCAAGGCCGACGGCCAGCCGCTGGCCTTCACCAGCCAGCAGGCGCTGCTGGTGCCGCTCAAGGGCTGGTTCAAGTGGCTGACCCGCAGCCGTCACACCCTCACCAATCCCGCCTCCGAACTGATGCTGCCCAGAACGCCCCTGCGCCTGCCGATGCATGTCCTGACCGTGGCCGAAGTCGACCACCTGATCAACCAGGCCGACGTCAGCCACATCAGCGGCATCCGCGACCGCGCCATTCTGGAGACGCTGTACTCCACGGGGCTGCGCCGCATGGAGTTGGCCAGCCTGGCGGTGTACGACTGGAGCCGCGCGCAGGGCGCGCTCAGCGTGCGCCAGGGCAAGGGCGGGCGCGACCGCGTGGTGCCGATCGGCGAGCGCGCCGCGGCCTGGCTGACGCGCTACGCCGACGAGGTGCGGCCCCAGCTCGTCATCGAGCCTGACGACGGCGCGCTGTTCCTCACCGACTACGGCGAGGCCTTCGGCAAGAACCGACTGGGCGACATGGTGCGGCGCCACCTCGATTACGCCGGCATCACCACGCCCGGCTCGTGCCACCTGCTGCGCCATGCCTGCGCCACGCACATGCTGGAGAACGGCGCCGACATCCGCTTCATCCAGGCGCTGCTCGGCCATGCCGACCTGAACTCGACGCAGATCTATACCCAGGTCTCGATTACGAAGCTAAAGCAGATCCACGCGGCGACGCATCCGGCGCGATTGCGACGCGATAGAGGCGATCCGGCGCAACGGGTAGCAAACCCTTGGCGACGCGGCGCAAACGCTTCTGGCGACGTTAGCGGCCGATGGTGAGGACCAGGAGGAGGAGCGATGAACGAAGGCTATCTGCGCACGGTGGTTGGTGCGGCCATGGAAGATCTGGTACGCGTGCGGGAAACGCAAGGGGCAGACTCGGCGGCCTACCAACGGCAGTTGGACACGTCCCTGGGCTTCATCCGGGGCGCTCTGGAAGACGTGCTCACGGCGGCGCAGAGCGAACTGCATCGTCGCGGCCATGATGGATGCGATCCTGCCAGAGAAATTGACTGATCGTTTGCGTTGCGCAGGCCAGCACGGTCTGCTCGGCGATCACTCCCACCGCCGCGAGTGTGGCGGACAGCCTGAAGCTGCAACAGGAGTTAGGGCACGGCAAGCCGCGCGCCGGGCTGCGCCGTGCCAGGCTCGACGGGCAGCGTTCCGGTCACGGCCGTAGAGTCAATGTCAGGCGCTACGCGCGAGCGTACAACACAGGCCCCGTCCGGCATTGAGCCGGCCGCGTCCTGGCTGTCGGCCGGGGGTAAATGCTACGCATTTAACATAACCGCGCATTACGCAAAGTTGCCCCATTCGCCAACAAAGTTGGCTCGGTGGGCCAACCGCTACGCCTTCGGCTCCGCGCCCTACGGGTTCGCGTAATGGACGGTTATGTCTTGCGCCCCCGTCCGTCAGCGCGCGGTGCCGGCCTTGCCCGCACCGCTTCAACATCTATCTTGCGCGCTCGCGCTTCGCGCCAGCGCGAGCCACAACCCCAAAACCTACGAACCCCGGCCCACCCAGGCCAGTCAGACGGCGCGGGGTCGTGCCGCGTTCCGCGTCACGCCTTGCCCGCGCCGTCTGCCCGGCCTCCCGTCCGCCCCCGCACGCGGGGGCTCCCCAAAGTCAAAAGCCAACCCTGGAACCGTGGGAGAAACTCCCCCCGCGTTGGCCCAGGGAGGGTAGCGCCGTGCTCGCCGCGTCAAGGGCTTCGCAAGCGGCTTCGCCGCCCTTGACCCGGCTGCGACTCGGCGCTGATCGGATAAGGGCCAACGGCGCTCGCAGCGAGGGCCGGGCCAACACAGGAAGGAAGATCATGGAAAACGTTAGCTTGCACATCGAACTATCAGACGAAAACGCTTGGGCACTCGCGCAGTTCTTGAAGCGTCTAGGATTTAGCGATTGCAGGTCACTGGCGGTCAGTGACGAAGAAGCCTGGCAGATGATCCGCGCCACCGAAGCCGTCCGCGCGGCGCTGGCACAGCAGGGCTACGCGCCGCGCTAGGCGCAACACACGGGGCGGCATGGCCGCCCCTTCGCCGCCGGTCGTCAAGGCTTCCCTGCGGCGCTGCGTGGCCTGGACGGAATACGCGCCCGCTCCAGATTCACCCCTGAGCCGCTAAAGAAGAAACTCCGCTTGCATTGCGCGTGCCCGTGGGACAAACTCGCGTCTACAAATTTTTACCGAAATTGAGGGAGAGTCGTCTTCGTTCATAGCCCCGCAAGCCAGATGGCGACTAGAAAAATCGGCTGTGCTTACGACGAAACTGCGTCAGGGCGAGCATATCTCAACTCGCCGCGGCTTGTCACCGATGAGACAAACAAAGTCGTCTGGCGGAACATTCTGGGTGAGCCCTTCGGCGTCAGCCCGCCGGAAGAAGACCCGGATGGGGATGGGAAGAACTTCACGCTGAATTTAAGGTTTCCGGGGCAGTACTATGACCTCGAGTCCAATCTCAACTACAACTATCGTCGGGATTACGATTCCGACAAGGGCAGGTATATTCAGAGTGATCCGATTGGCCTCGCAGGCGGCATCAACGGATATGCCTATGTCGGCGGGAATCCTCTGAGCTACGCTGATCCGCTAGGATTAGACCGATGGGGTGGGCCAACTGGAGGCCCTTCATTCATCATCGCAGGTGGTGGCACAGCAAATTTGTACAGCACCACTGGTCAGATCATAGAAAATTATCCATATACTTCTGGTACCGGTGGAGTCACTGATCCGAGTGTTGCCAATAAAGGGCCGATCCCATCCGGCAACTACATATTAAATCCGTCTGAAATTAGCCCCGCCGGATTCTTCCGAAAATATCTTGATCCACGTGACTGGGGTGATTATCGAGTGCCGTTACATCCTGATCAGGGAACAAATACTTACGGACGAGACGGTTTCATGATTCATGGCGGTAAGAAGCCAGGTTCTGCGGGATGTATTGATGTAGGTAGTGGGGACAAGGATCTTTTCCGCGCCTCCAAAATTTGCCTGACCCTCTTCCAGTAATCGTGACAAGGCCACAACGATGAAGATCGTTCGTTTAGCCTTATTGGGAGTGATTTTACAGATGATTTTGCTTACTGCATTTATCCTTGTTTCACGTTCTACTCATGCACAATTAGCGAAGCCACTTGTGATGGGTATGGCGATAACCAGCATGCTAGGATTATTTTTACATGCAGTGAAAGTGCATACGATACGACGACTAATCTTGTTATCTGGCTTATTAGCGATTGGCTATATTTTTGGGTTCCACATCTTGGGAATGCTTTATTTCCCGGGTTTGCTAAAAGATTTCGATGGACTGTCGATGGACTATCTGCAATCGGTATTGTCTGTGACGGTAATGCTATTTGTGATCTATGTGATAACTGCACTAGGTCTTTTTTGGTTAAAGACCTTCTTCACCAAGAAAGGCTGGAGGCATCAACGGATATGCTTATGTCGTTGGAAATCCGGTTAGCCTGAGTGATCCTACCCGAGAAAAAGGGGTCAGACCCCTTTGAATGATTGACCATGAAACCAGCATTTGGCTACAACGACGTTGTGCGTGTGCAGTCTACTGCGAGCTATGAGGCTCGCCCTGGTGAAAAGGCATGGATTGTTGGAGTATTCGAAACAAGGCCAGAAGGCGGATACTTCGATAAGTTTCCAGAAGGGGTTGTCTATTCAGTCGAGTTCGAGGATGGTTCGTCAACCGAGATTCACGAGGCTGATTTAAGGATCGATAACGGGTCGGACTACAGCGGCACCATTTAAAGCCATTAGCATTAATAGCAAAAGGGGTCAGCCCCCTTTGAATGCTTTGAATGTTGCTGTGTCGCTGCTGTCGAGCGATCAGCATTTCTGTCTTTCAGGTGTGCAGAAAGTTCATTTGTTTTTGTGTAGCCTTAACTCCCGCCAGAGGGCGTGTGGATAGGTCAGTGCAGTTGGTTGAGTGATCAGGCACCTAGGAGGTCTTCCGAAGGGCTGGGGTAATAATCTTGATAGGGGGTGTTCATGTCGGCAGGTCTTGTATTCGCGCTTGTGTGCGCGGTGGTCGCGGTGCTTTATGGCGCCGTAATGACTCGTTGGATTCTCTCGTTGCCGGCGGGCAACGATCGTATGCAGGAGATCGCCAAGGCGATTCAGGTCGGTGCATCCGCCTACCTGAACAAGCAATATACGACGATTGCCGTTGTTGGCCTTGTTCTTGCGGTATTCATTGGCGTCTTTCTGGGCAAGTTGATGGCGGTCGGTTTTGTCATCGGCGCCGTGCTTTCCGGTGCGACCGGGTTCATCGGCATGAACGTCTCGGTGCGCGCCAATGTGCGAACGGCCGAGGCGGCGCGCAGCGGCATTGCGGCGGCGCTGGATGTGGCATTCAAAGGCGGTGCGATCACCGGCATGCTGGTCGTCGGTCTCGGCCTGCTTGGCGTGGCGGGTTACTACGCCTATCTGCGTGGCAGCGGCGCCGATTTCCAGCATGCGGTCGAACCGCTGGTCGGGCTAGCCTTCGGCGGGTCGCTGATTTCCATTTTCGCGCGACTAGGCGGCGGTATCTTCACCAAGGGCGCTGACGTCGGCGCCGACCTGGTCGGCAAGGTCGAAGCCGGGATTCCTGAAGACGATCCGCGCAACCCGGCGGTCATCGCCGATAACGTGGGCGACAACGTCGGCGACTGTGCCGGGATGGCTGCTGACCTGTTTGAAACCTACGCCGTGACGGTCGTGGCCACCATGGTGCTCGGCGCGATGATGCTCAAGGGCATCGCCACCCCCAACGACAATCTGATCATCTATCCCCTGGTGCTCGGAGGGGTGTCGATCATTGCCTCGATTATCGGCTGTTCATTCGTCAAGGCCAATGAAGGCGGCAAGATCATGAACGCCCTCTACCGTGGCCTGGCGGTAGCCGGCATCCTGGCGCTGCTGGCCTTCTACCCGATCACGACCTGGATGCTGGGGAATGGGATCACACTGGCCGACGGCAAGCTGATCAGTTCGATGAGCATTTTTGGTGCGTCTACGGTCGGTTTGGTATTGACCGGTCTGCTGGTATGGATTACCGAGTACTACACCGGCACCGATTTCGCTCCGGTCAAACATGTGGCGGAAGCGTCGACGACCGGACACGGAACCAACATCATTGCCGGCCTCGGCGTTTCGATGAAGGCGACGGCACTACCGGTGCTTTGCGTCTGTCTGGCGATTTACATTACGCATGGCTTGGCCGGTTTGTACGGTATCGCCATTGCCGCCACCTCAATGCTGTCGATGACCGGCATCATTGTCGCGCTGGATGCCTACGGACCAATCACCGACAACGCCGGTGGCATCGCCGAAATGGCCGGATTGCCGCAGGAAGTGCGTGACGTGACCGATCCGCTCGACGCCGTCGGCAATACGACCAAGGCGGTGACCAAGGGTTATGCCATAGGCTCGGCAGGTCTGGCGGCGCTTGTGCTGTTTGCCGACTACACCCACGCGTTGGAAGCCAGAAGTTACATCACGGCATTTGATCTGTCCGATCACATGGTCATTATCGGCCTCTTCATCGGCGGACTGATCCCCTACCTGTTCAGCGCCATGGCCATGGAGGCGGTCGGGCGCGCTGCCGCTGCGGTGGTCATCGAAGTGCGTCGTCAGTTCAAGGAGATTCCGGGAATTATGGATGGCGATGCCAAGCCGGATTACTCGCGTGCAGTAGGCATGCTGACCACGGCGGCGATCAAGGAAATGATCGTTCCCTCGCTGTTGCCGGTGCTGGTGCCGGTGCTTGTCGGACTGCTGCTGGGGCCGAAGGCGCTTGGCGGCCTGTTGATGGGAACCATCATTACCGGCCTGTTTGTCGCCATCTCGATGACCACTGGCGGTGGCGCCTGGGACAACGCCAAGAAATACATTGAAGACGGCCATTTCGGCGGCAAAGGTTCCGAAGCGCACAAGGCGTCGGTGACTGGCGATACCGTTGGTGATCCGTACAAGGACACTGCGGGTCCGGCGGTCAACCCGCTGATCAAGATCATCAATATCGTAGCGCTGATGATCGTGCCGATTCTGCCGCTGGCGTCCTGATTCAGCCCGCACCAATGACAACTGGATTGAGCGTGTACAGGCCGCTCAGGCTGGCCTGACCGAGAATGTGGCCCCGCAGCGCGTCCCGCACCTGCGGGCCGCTGGCCTTGCCGTCTAGCGGCAGACGCTCGATATCAAGGGCAAAAACGGTAAAGATATAGTGGTGGACGATTTCGTCATTCCACGGCGGGCAGGGGCCATCGTAGCCATAGTAATCTCCGCGCATGTCGTTATCGCCGTCAAACCATCCGGTATAGTCGTTGATCCCCTGGCGCGCGCCGTGCGCCGCTGCCGGACCCGGTTTGCCGCGTGGCGTCACGTCGCTGGAGAATTCACCCTGTTTGATCTCGCGCAGATCGGCCGGCAGATCAAACAGTACCCAATGAAAAAAATCGACGCGCGGTAGCGAGGCAGGCACGCTGCGGTCTTCCTGATTGACGTCGTCGCCTTTGCTCGGCACATCCGGGTCGTGGCAGATGATGACGAAGGATTGGGTACCGGCAGGTACGTCACACCAGACGAGTTGCGGGTTGAGATTCTCGCCAAGACAGACGTGATGCGCCAGGTCGGGAATGCAAAAGGCGAATTCACCCGGTATGTTCTGCCCTTCGCTGAAGCTGCTGCTGGTCAGTTTCATTTTTCCTCCTCGTGGTTATTGCGCGGCGCTGCGTTTGAAATCGCGTAAACGGAAGCCCGTCAGCCATAGTGTAGCGAAATAGACGGCAGCACCGAATGCAACAATGACCAAAAGCCGCAGCAGACGTTCCGCCAGGCTCCAGCGCAGCCAATCGGCGGCATCTCCGCCAGCAAACCAGAGGGCGACGCCCAGGATCAGCATGGCAACGGCCAGTTTGGCGTAAAACTTCGGCCAGCCAGGCTGTGGCGAATAGATTCCGTGCCGACGCAGTCCGCGATAGAGCAATGCGGCATTGAGGCAGGCTGCCAGCCCGATCGACAGCGCCAGCCCAGCATGCTTGAGCCAGCCGATCAACGCCAGGTTGAGCACTTGCGTAACGAAGAGAGTGAGCAGCGCGATCTTGACCGGTGTGCGCACGTTTTGCCGGGCGTAAAAGCCCGGAGCCAGCACTTTGACCAGAATCAGCCCAAGCAGACCGATACTGTAAGCGACCAGCGCGTCTCGCGTCCTGAACACATCGATCGCACTGAATGCACCGTGGTGGAAGAGTGTGGTGATCAGTGGCACAGCGATGATGGCCAGTGCCAGGGCCGCCGGTGCTGCCAGCAGCAAGGTCAGACGCAGCCCCCAGTCGAGCAGTCGCGAGTAGTCGTCAAATTTTTCGCCGGCGTGATATTTGGCCAGCGAAGGCAGCAGGATGGTGCCCAGCGCCGCGCCCAATATGCCGGAGGGAAATTCCATCAGACGGTCGGCATAGTAGAGCCAGGAGACGCTGCCGGTGCCGAGGAAAGAAGCGAATATGGTATTGATCAGCAGGCTGACCTGGGCCACCGAGACGCCGAGAACAGCAGGCGCCATCAGCCTGAGGATGCGGCGTACCCCGGCGTCCTTCCAGTCCAGAGAAAAACGCGGGAGCATATTTATGCGTTTCAGGTAGGGAATCTGGAAAGCAAGTTGCAGCACACCTCCCAGGAAAACAGCCCAGCCCAGCGCCAATACTGGTTGTGCAAAACTTGGCGCAGCGAACAGGGCCATGCCTATGAACGAGAGATTAAGCAGTACCGGGGTGAAGGCGGGGACGGCGAAGCGGCTCCAAGTGTTGAGTATGCCGCCGGAGAGGGCAACCAGCGACATGAAGAGAATGTAGGGAAAGGTGATGCGCGTCAGCTCGACAGTCAGTGCGAACTTGCCGGCGTCGGCAGCAAATCCCGGCGCGGAAATGTAGACCAGGAGCGGTGCCGCCGCCATGCCGAGCAGGGTGATGACGAGCAGAACGAGAAAAAGCAGGGTGGCGACGTGGTCGACGAGTTGCCTGGCCTCTGTATCCCCGCGTTTGTTTTTGTATTCGCCGAGAATGGGGACAAAGGCTTGCGAGAACGCCCCTTCGGCAAACAGTCGGCGCAGCAGATTAGGCAGTTTGAAGGCCACGAAGAAGGCGTCGGTCAAGACCCCAGCGCCGAAAATTCGGGCAATGACAAAGTCACGCACGAAACCAAGAATGCGCGATAAAAACGTCATGCTGCTGATCGTAGCGAGGGTTCTAAGCAGACTCATCCGGTATTTTCTGGGCTTCAAGCGACAGTCGCCATCTTAGCCGTTAAAAACGGCAAATGGAGGATGGCGTCCGTCGTCCTCAAGGATTGACACACTCTCCGACGTCAGCGTCTGCCCCGACCGGCCCACAAGGGGTCAGCGCGCCCGGCACCGGATGCGGTGTGCCTTCCTCATCCATCTGCGCGGCCAGCGTCTCCCAGGCGACCAGCCCCTGGCGATCGAGGGTCAGACGCAGCAACCAGCCGCGTTTCTCAGCGGGCAAGTCAAAACCGTCGAAAACAAAATTGCCCAGGCTATAAACGATCAGCTTGCCGCGATAGTATTCGACGCCCTGGGTAACGTGCGGATGGCCGCCGAGCACCAGGTCAGCGCCGGCATCAATCATTGTTCGTGCCAGTTGCCGCTGACGTCCGCTCGGCTCCGGCTCGCGCTCCCAACCCCAATGCATGAAAGGAATCACCAGATCGGCCCCCGCCGCACGCGCCGCACGGATGTCGCTGACCACCTGACTGTCTTCGCTCCAGGCAATGCCCGGCCAGTTGGCGCCGGCCTCAAAGGAGCGCGGCTTGAACTCGTTGTAGGCGAGTACGGCAATGCGCAATCCCCGCCGCTCTATCCACAGCGGCGCATGCGCGCCGGCCAGATCGCGTCCACCGCCAAAATGGCGAATGCCGGCGCGGTCAAGATGGGCTAGCGTTTCGAGGAAGGCCGCCTTGCCATAATCACCTGAATGATTGTTAGCCACCGCCAATGCGTCGAAACGCCCCTTGAGCAGCGACACCACGCCAGGATCGGCGCGAAAGGAAAAAATCTTGCTGTCGAGCGGCTTGCCGACGGTGGCAATCGGGCACTCCAGATTGCCGATGGTGAAATCAGCGTCACGCAGTTGTGCCGCAAAAGGCGCCAGCGGATCGCGTCCGCTGGCGATCACCCGCCCCGGCCCGTCGTCGAGCATGACATCGCCGACAAAAACCAGGCGTACCGGGTCGGCCTGCACAGCGGAAAAAGAAATCAAGGCCAATAACATGAATAGCACACGCGGCAGAGTCATCGCTCCACCCTCCTGTCGCTGCGTTGCGTTGGTGTTAGCTGGCACCAGTACTGTAGTTCACCGTCGCGCACTGGTTCATGCACGAAATGCAGACCGCTAAAGCCGTAGGGGACTGCACGGCGACTGGCCGGCGGATAGGGGAAAATCGCCTGATGAATCAGCACGGGGCCATCATCACGATCGGCATAGGTATAGATTTTGATCGATGCAATATCGACTGGCTTGTTCTGGAAGACGACACGAAAGTGAAAAAATGAGCCGACATCAATGGCCTTGACGGCGTAAGGCGAGGACACTGGCAGCGCCACCAACGCCCTGGTTTCACCGCCGTAGGTGTAATGACAGAGCACCTGCTCGGCGTGTATGGCAGGAACCATCAACAACCCCACGATGGCCAGAAACGCAGCAACTGGCCGAGGAAAAAACGATTGCACCAAACGCATCATAGCCCCCAGAAAAACCCGAACGAACGCGCCGGACCGCCAGTATGTCGCCGAGCCGCACGACTGGCAAATTCCGAGTTTGTCCAACCTCAATCCACTTCGAACGCAATCCTGCTGACAATCGTTTATGATAAGTATCAGACTTTGGAAAATGCGCAAAACCGAGAAGCCCATGAATCAATACGAGAACATTCGCCAATCCACCGGCCGCAAGGCAGCGGTGATCCTTATTGGCACACTGGCACTGGCTTTCTCAGGCTGCGGCAAGCAGGTCGATACCAGCAACGCTCCGGCCAAGAGTGGAGCACCGTTGGTCGCCGAATCTCCCTTGGCCAAAGCGGCGATCCAGGGGGAACTTGTCGATCTCAAGGCGCTGCTCGACGCGGGTGCGGAAATCAACTCAAAAGATGCGCTTGGCCGCACGCCACTGCACATGGCTGCCTTTTATGGCCGGCTGAAAACCGCCGAACTCCTGATCGCCAATGGTGCGGATGTCAATGCCAAAGATGGTGTTGACATGACCCCCCTGCATGCGGCGGTTCTCTCGGGCGGCAGGCAGGAGGTCGAACTATTGCTGCTCAAGAATGCGCAGATCAACGCCAAATCGGATGCCGGGCAAACGGCACTGCACCTCGCTGCAGCAACCGGCCAGCCCAAGCTTTCGAAGTTCCTCATCGAACATGGCGCCGACCTGCAAAGTAAAGATGCTGATGGAAAAACACCCCTGTTCTACGCAGAGCAAAACAAACATCCACAAACGACCGCCTTGCTCCAGCAATACCAAGCCAAAGAGTAATCGGAAGCAACCGGTCCGTAACTGACAACCGCCTACCTTACATTGCCTCGCCGCCACGAATTAACCCGACGGCAATACCCTCGATCGCCACCGATTGTTCGCGCGTATCCACAATGATTGGGGCAAAATCTGGATTCTCTGCGATGAGCTCGACAATGGCGCCGTGCTGGCGAAAGCGCTTGACCGTTACGTCGTCATCCAGTCGAGCGACGACGATCTGGCCGTTCCGTGCCTCGTTGCTGCGATGCACGGCCAGCAGATCACCATCCAGAATCCCGGCGTTGATCATCGACAGGCCGCGCACACGCAACAGAAAATCGGCACGCGGCTTGAACAGGCTGGCATCAAGCGCATAACGACCTTGGACGTTTTCCACAGCCAGGATCGGGCTGCCAGCGGCCACGCTGCCGATGAGCGGCAATCCAAGTTGCTCGACCAGACGAATGCCGCGCGCCGAGCCGGGCTCGAGTACGATAATGCCCTTCTTGGCCAGCGCCTTCAGATGCTCTTCTGCCGCATTGTGCGACGCGAAACCGAACGCATTGGCGATTTCTGCCCGCGTGGGTGGTGCGCCAAGCACCTCCAACGTATTGCGGATAAAATCGAGGATTTCCTGTTGTCGCGGTGTGAGCTTAATCATGATCATGGCCTCCACTGAAGATACTGTATCTTCGTACAGTATCATAGAAAAAGGCAAGCAATAAAATGAACTGGCAGCGGGGTCGTTCGGTGTCAAACTAGTATGCTACAAAAAGGAGAGAAACTTTGAAGGTTCTTGTTTTAGTCAAGCGGGTAGTCGATTACAACGTCAAGGTACGGGTCAAGGCGGATGGTTCGGGGGTTGATATTGCCAACGCCAAGATGTCGATGAATCCCTTTGACGAAATCGCTGTTGAAGAAGCAGTTCGCCTCAAGGAGGCCGGTATTGCGAGCGAAGTCATTGCCGTTTCAGCTGGAATCGCGAACTGCCAGGAAACCCTGCGCACGGCGCTAGCTCTGGGCGCTGACCGTGCCATCCTGATCGAGACCGACACCCAATTGCAGCCCCTTGCCATCGCCAAGCTGCTCAAGGCTATTTGTGCGAAAGAGCAGCCGCAACTTGTTTTATGCGGCAAGCAAGCGATTGACGACGACGCCAACCAGACCGGCCAGATGCTCGCCGCCTTGATGAACTGGCCACAGGCCACCTTTGCCTCGAATGTGATCGTGGCGAACGGTACGCTGACGGTGACGCGTGAAATCGATGGTGGTCTTGAAACGATTGAGATTACGTTGCCGGCAGTGGTAACGACCGACCTGCGTCTGAACGAACCGCGTTATGCGACGCTCCCAAATATCATGAAATCAAAAAAGAAACCGCTTGAAACCACTACGCCGCAGGCACTGGGTGTGGATGTCACGCCGCGCCTGACCACCCTGAACATGGCCGAGCCACCCAAGCGCGCAGCGGGCGTAATGGTGGCCGATGTGGCCGAACTGGTCGCCAAACTCAGGAATGAAGGGGTGATCGCATGACTTGCCTGGTTATTGCGGAACACGACAACAGCTCGCTCAAGTCGGCGACACTGAACACCGTTACAGCCGCTGCGCAAATTGGCGGTGAAATTCACCTGCTCGTGGCGGGTAGCGCTTGTGCAGCGGTGGCAAAGAGCGCGGCGAAGATCACGGGTGTCACCAAGATATTGCTTGCCGATGCAGCTCACTACGCCGAGCAATCCCCGGAAAACATGGCGGCGCTGATCGTCGCTCACGCCGTGGCGTACAGCCATATTCTTGCCCCGGCCACCGCAGCTGGCAAAAATATCATGCCGCGCGTGGCGGCACTGCTCGACACGGCACAAATTTCCGAGATTGTCGCGGTGCACTCGCCCGACACCTTCGTTCGCCCAATCTATGCCGGAAACGTTCTGCTTACGGTGCAGTCGTTAGATGCGGTGAAGGTAATCACGGTTCGCGCTACGGCTTTTGAAGCAACCGCCGAGAGCGGCCAGGCAACAATCGAACACCTCACGGCAACAGCCGATGTGGGCCAAAGCAAACTGGTTTCGCGCGAACTGACTCAATCGGCACGACCGGAACTTGCAATAGCCAAGGTTGTTGTTTCGGGCGGGCGAGGACTGGGCAACAGCGAAAACTTTCACCGCTTGCTCGAACCCCTGGCCGACAAGCTCGGCGCAGCGTTGGGCGCTTCGCGTGCGGCAGTAGATGCCGGCTATGTACCCAACGATTTTCAGGTCGGGCAAACGGGCAAGATTGTCGCGCCGCAGCTCTATATCGCCGTCGGCATTTCCGGCGCCATTCAGCATCTGGCGGGAATGAAGGACAGCCGCGTGATCGTGGCGATCAACAAGGACCCCGATTCGGCAATCTTCCAGGTCGCCGACTACGGTCTTGTTGGCGACCTGTTTGAAATTGTCCCGGCGTTGACGGCAGCGTTGTAAATTCTTGCAAACTGCTGGCATCGCAGCAAACCCTGTTCATACGCCTTGAAGCAAGAATCGCTGCGTCAAGTGATTCAAATCGACGGCTAAGGCGCGAAGTCGGCCGGTTGTGTCCGCAACCTGAACGATCGTATTGGTGTTCTCTTCGGCAGCTTGAACAATGTGTTCAACGCTCTTTGCTAAATCAGCACTGGCGGCGCTTTGTTCATTCATTGCCGTTGAAATGTTGGCAATAGCAAGCACAACCGAACTTGTTTGTGCCCCGAGTTCGGCAATTGAATTACCAGCGTTTTCGGTTTTTTCAACACCTAGCGCAACTTGTGCAGTTCCAAGAAGCATCGCCTGTTCAGCATCTTTGACACTACGTTGAATACTGTCGACGATTGAAGCGATTTCCGAAGTGGATTGTGCTGTGCGTTCGGCCAACTTTCTAACCTCATCGGCAACTACGGCAAATCCTCTTCCGGTTTCTCCTGCACGAGCAGCCTCGATAGCAGCGTTGAGTGCGAGCAGGTTGGTTTGATCAGCGATTTCCCGAATCACCTGAACAACACGACCAATCCTCTGTGACTCTTCTCCGAGCCTCACAACCATGCCCGCCGTGTTCGTCACCGAGCCTTCGATTTTTTGCATTTCATCCTTCGCAGCATCAACAAGCAGCATCCCATCCCGGCAAACACTGCTTGATTTATCCGCGATTCGAGTGGCCTCCTTTGCGCTATCAGCAACTTGAGTCACGCTCACTGAGAGTTCTTCTATGGCGGATGCCATTTGCGAAGCCGAGTCGTTTTGAGTCTGTGTACGTTCTGAAACGTCATTCAAAGCGGCATTCAGATGAGTGACAACCTCTTCTACTCCGGCAGAACTTTTCTGGATTTCGCGCAACATATCTGAAAGACTTTTTCTCATCGTACCAATGTGGGACAGCAGACTGCCAACTTGGTACCTGGCCGTCGTTTCATAACCTGAAAGATCACCATTGGCAATACGCTCCGCTATTCGTACCACGTCAGACGGCTCTCCTCCCAAGATCGCCAGCAGATTCTGAATGGTCAGAATTGCCACTGCCAAGGAGAACACCAGTATCAACAGCCCAACAAACAGGTTGAGCCGCAGTGTGGATTGCTGCGTACCATCGAATTGAGCATCGGCAAGGTCTGATTCTTTGCTCATGGAATTGGCGATTTCGATCAGCACATCTTCCATGGCTTTAACTTCTTTATCAATTTTTTCATCAAGCTTGCCAATTGCTTCTTGGGTCGCACCTCCGCCCTTGAGTAGTGGCAGCATCTCTGATTCGTAAATGATCACCAGAGTGTCAAACGCATTTCGCGCTTTTGTCGCCGAAACCTTCTCTTCGCTGGTATCAGCAATGCTGGCTACTTTTTCCAACTTTGCGATGGTCTTTGGCTTTTCTTCCGACCAATTTTTTGCACTTTCCTCAAAGTTTCGATTGATGACTGCATCGGCAATCAGTTGGTAGGTTTTGGTAGCTCGTGCGGCGGCTTGTTGCGCGGCGAGGGCATCTCGTGATCTTCCCGCGCCTTCGTCTTGGAGCGCGCCAAGTGACGACAATCCAAGGTAGGTACTGATGAGCAATAGCGCAGTGCCAAAAATTGAAATTCCGGCAAGCAAATACAATTTGGTTTTTACGGTTAACTTTTTCAAAATGCCCCCCAGAAATAAAAACACAAAGTGGAGTATTCCATGGCCTTGTTTTCATGAACGTCGAAGCGGTTCGCGTCGTCACCATAACCGAGTTCAAAGAACGCTACAATTGTCACCGGCGTCTCGAAAAAATAGGCTAATGCCATGTGGAAGACGGCCCGAGTTGCAAAAACGTGTTCAGAAAATCAGGGCCGATACACTAGGTTATCCTAGAAACTTCACCGCAAAGACGAGAAGTCGCAAAAATAGCAAAGAAAAAAAGAGTTCTTGACTCTGACAGGAGAATGCAATGAGCGAATACCGTGCTCCCCTTCGCGATATACAGTTCGTGCTGAAAGAATTGGCCGGTCTTGACGAGGTCGCCCAGTTGCCCGGCTGCGAAGAGGCTGCTGCCGATATGGTCACCGCTGTGCTGGAGGAAGCAGCCAGATTTGCCGAGGGTGTGCTGTCGCCGCTCAACAGCGTTGGCGACCGCGAAGGTGCGCTGTTCAAGGACGGGCAGGTGACGATGCCCAAGGGTTTCAAGAAAGCCTACAAGCTGTTTGCCGAAAGCGGCTGGACGGCGCTTGGCTGCGAACCGGAATGGGGTGGTCAGGGCTTGCCTAAACTGGTTGTCGCCGCAGTGACCGAGATGTGGAAGTCGGCCAATCACGCCTTTTCACTATGCCCCTTGCTTACCGGTGGTGCAATCGAAGCGCTGGCGCTCGCCGGTTCTGACCCACTCAAGAAAATTTTTCTCGAAAAAATGGTCCGTGGTGAGTGGACCGGGACGATGAACCTCACCGAAGCGGGTGCCGGTTCCGACCTCGCTGCGGTGCGCACACGCGCCGAGCCACAGGCCGACGGCAGCTATCGGATCTTCGGCCAAAAGATCTTCATCACCTACGGCGAGCATGACATGGCGGATAACATCATCCACCTCGTACTGGCCCGCACCCCGACGGCGCCTCAAGGTATCAAGGGAATTTCGCTCTTCATTGTGCCAAAGTTCATGGTCGGCGCCGATGGCCGCCCGGGTGAACGTAACGACGCCTGGTGCGTCTCGATCGAACACAAGCTGGGCATCCACGCCAGCCCGACAGCCGTGATGGCCTTTGGCGACAAGGGTGGAGCAGTCGGCTATCTGGTGGGCGAGGAAAACCGCGGTCTCGAATACATGTTCATCATGATGAACGCGGCACGTTTTGGCGTCGGCATGGAAGGCGTTGCCGTCTGCGAGCGTGCCTATCAGCGCGCACGCGACTATGCCAAGACTCGCGTCCAGGGTACCGACATTGGCGTGCGCGGTGGCGAAAAGGTGGTAATCATTGCCCATCCCGACGTGCGGCGCATGCTCATGAGCATGAAAGCGCAGGCCGAGGCCAGCCGTGCACTGGCCTACGTCGTGGCGGCGGCGCACGACAAGGCGCTGCATCATCCGCAGGCCGGTCTGCGCAAGCAGAATCAGGCCTTCGTCGACCTGATGATTCCGGTGGTCAAGGGCTGGAGTACCGAGATCGGCATCGCGGTAGCGTCGACCGGAATCCAGGTGCATGGCGGCATGGGTTTCATTGAAGAAACCGGAGCCGCACAACATTTGCGCGACGCCCGAATTTCAACGATTTACGAAGGGACAACCGGCATTCAGGCCAATGACCTGATCGGCCGGAAAATGGCGCGCGAGGGTGGAGCAACGTTCTCCACCGTGATCGCCATGATGCGCGCTCTCGATGCCAAGCTTGCAAAACAGGACAACGCGCACCTGGCCGCCATTCACTGTCGTTTTTCTGCCGCTGTTGATGCCCTGCTCAGAGCCGGCGAGTGGCTGGTCGCCACCTATGCCATTGACATTCGCGCCGCATCAGCAGGGGCAGTACCCTTCCTCACGCTGTTCGGTATTGTTGCCGGCGGCTGGCAGATGGCGCGTGCAGCGCTGGTCGCCCAGACCAGGATAGAAGGTGGTGATAGCGACCCCTTCTATCCGGCCAAAATCATTACTGCTCGTTTCTTTGCCGACCATCTGCTGTCACAGGCTGAGGGACTGGCCAGTAGCGTGACTGACGGGGCAGTTAGCGTGATGGCGCTGGCCGAAGAGCATTTCTGAAGGTGGTTAAGAGTAACGGGGCAGCACGTCGTCCCGGCGAACGCCGGGACCCAGCATCTGAGCGCCATTCTGGACACCGGGCCCTGCACTTCCTTCGCTCGCTTGCGCCGGTGTGACGGTCGCTTGCGATGGGCAGAGGGATGTTTTGGCGATGCTTGTGGCTTAAGGTAACAGGGCAATTGCATCAAATTCCCTCTAACCTGAGGAGACTGGCGCGATAAGCATCGGAAGAAGCGGCGAGAATGCGACGAGTATAGATACCCCCTTTTTTCTTGGAGGTATCGAGGAGGAGCGTAAACGATTATTTCTGTGGGTCGACGACAAGGGCATTCGCATTTTGATGCAATCGCCCTGTTGTTGGCAATGACCGCTCTTTATAAATATTCTCCGTGTCGCATCTTGGGCCGTTGCCGGCCAATTGCAGCCGGTCGCGATAGCGCCGTAAAGCCACCGTTCATCCCTTTTTGGCGTATGCTATCGCGCTACATTGCACGAGCCAGTTTTCTTGGAGTCCACATGAGCAAATCACCTAGTCCGGCATTGAGTCGACCCCTCAAGTGGCTACTGCTTCTATGCGTGTTTGTTACAACTCAATATGCCAAGGCAGGAGAAGATCGGCTAGAACTTGCATACCCCGGAGATGAGCTGCATCAGGAAGGGCGTCCGAAAGGAATCAAACTGTCAGCTTGGATAGCTGGGCAGCGTTGGTCAGCTCTATCTGTGAAAGATAATGTCCTTTCGGTGGAACCGGTCACAGCGACAACCGAGTCTGATTTGGTTTCCGTTTCAGGCAAGAGTGCGGACCGGCTCCTTGAAGGAAAAGCACTCAAACAGCCGCCGAAACCAAAAGGTATCGCGCTGAAGCCTCCAGCAGATACATTGGTGCTGGTGCGTATCGATGTCGACAACGGAGGTGGCTCGAGAGGGCTGGCCTCTGGTAAGTATCCAAGTTACATTGCTCCAGCTGTCCTACGTGAGGACTGGGTGGTGTCAACCGAGGTGGGCGGAGAAAAATGGAAGTTTTACACACGGCACGAAAAGCGCCCTGACGGCAAATTGCTGGCGGGATCACTGGAAATCCTCGCTGACCATGGAATGCCGAACGGAAAAACGATGGTCCTGCTTCCGCCAGCGAACGGGATGGCTTTTTCAAAACAGGAATTGCTTTGGCTTGGTGACCTCAATGGCGATGGCCAGCCCGATTTGCTGCTCAAGCGGACGCTTGTAACGGGTGAAGTCGATTTTGTGCTGGTGATTACTCCGATATTTGGATTGGCCTATCACGACCCGGACCAGCCTTCCATATATTTTTCATCTGGCGTCGAGCCAGAAAGCAATGAATTTGAATGGAACAAGAAGTGGCCAGCGCCCGCAATGATCAAATTTGTTCGTCAGGGCAGCTTTTCCATTGGAGAAGAAGAATGGAGCAAAAAACTTGATTCGAGAGTTGAACCTCAAACACAGCAACGGCAGTCACAGCAACTGCAAACGCTCGTGCCTCAAGCGACCAATTATGGATACGATCCCGGTGGGTACGCACAGCCAAGTCTGGACTTGCCAGCGTCTTTAGACGATTCATCAGAACCTTCTAACGATCCACTGGCGCTGCCGATCACACTAATCGATCGCCAATTTAAATTAAATGGGGAAACCATTCGATTTACCCTCGATCATTTGCCGCGATCCGGCAATCAACCAACATCGTCTGCGAATAACAACACATGGGGCGGAAGTGTCCTAGTCAAGGCCTCTTTTCGTGGCAAGATCCAAGTTTTAATGCAGGCAGCGGCTCCAGATGGCGACCCCTTTGTGTTGTCGGTTGGATGGATCGATGGAGAACCAGGTATCAGGGTTGACTATCGGCCTCACTACAACAACAGCTTCAGTCAATATTGGGTCTATGACAAGGCAGAATTGCGTTTTCGGCGACTGCGGTCTGAGCATTCACAGGGTTGCTGAATTAGGCGATGCCCAACGAAGATGGTTAAATCGTGCGAAGCCACGATCTGGATCGTGTGTTGAACGCGCCGCGCCCTGAACTTGAACGTTGAATGGCCGCCTCACCGTCCCACAACTTCCGCTTTGGGTCGTTATGCAAAGTTGTCGTTTATGGGAAGTTATGGTTTGCAGCCCACTCCAAATCCACTTTAGATTTATCCACCATCCTTGCGATGATCAACCTACACTTCAATTCACCCGCAATTTCTTTCCTTCAGGCTCATTCCTAAATACGCGCCTCGTTCAGGCTCTCTCTCAAGAAACACACATTAAGTGATTGATTTTGGCATGAGTCGTAAAATAGGCATACCAATGGCATGCTTGCGTTTCTTCCAAACGCCTTGCGGCCGTAAGGCCGATTACTTTGCTCATACCACGTTGGACAAGGCTGAAATTTGATGCAATTGCCTTGCTTAAGGTAGTGCCATTGCAATCTGCATGAGTTTAGAATGCAGCCTGGAGTTTTTATTGCGAGGGAGCACAGAGTGAGTCAGACGACACATGAAGCCGCCGAAGCCTTACGCCATGCCATAAGCACGGCAACGATAGGCGAACTAAGCTTCCCAACCAGTCTGGATGCCAGCCGGCGGGTCTTGAAGGCCGTCGAAAATCCTGATCTTGGTCTGACGGCGCTGGCCAAGATTATTGTCGCCGAGCCCCTGTTGTCGGCCAAAGTGATCCGGCTGGCCAATTCCGCCGCGCTCAATCCGGCCAACAAGACGATACGCGACGTCAGGCAAGCCGTTTTGTGCGTCGGCATGGATCTGATCAAGGCCCTGGCCATGGTGCTGATCATGGATCAGTTGCGCCAGTCGCAGCGCCACAAAGGATGCCGCGACCTGGCCAATCGTTTGTGGGAGCGCAATGTTCATGTTGCTGCACTGTCCTACGTTCTGGCCAAAAAACTGACTCGCCTCAATGCCGACGAAGTCATGTTTTCAGCCATCGTGGGTGACCTGGGTCGTTTCTACCTGCTCTCGCGGGTGGCTGACTTTCCGGCTTTGCTTGAGGATCCCGTCGTACTGGCTACAACCATCAACGACCTTGCCAGCCACGCAACCTCAATCGTTCTCGACAAACTCAACCTGCCGGCCTCGGTGGTAGACGCCGTGCTCGCCTCGCGGCACTACAGCGGGGCAATGCCTCCGGCAACTCCGGGTGACATTCTTTTCATCGCCGGTGTCGTCTCACCGCGCCGTGATCCATTTGACGAACTTGATACCCGGGTCACCCCCGAGGCTGGTGGTGGAGCTGTTGCCTTTGGTCTGGATAAAAGCATGGTGGCAACGCTCATCGCCGCTTCAGGTGACGAGATCTACTCGATTGTCGTCGCACTGGAGTCCTGACCAAGCGCTGCCTGAAACTACATGTTCGGGTAGTTCGGCCCCTCCCCCCCTTGTGGCGCCACCCAGGTGATGTTCTGCGTCGGATCCTTGATGTCACAGGTCTTGCAATGAATACAGTTCTGCGCGTTGATCTGCAAGTGGGGATTGTCGCCCGCTGCATCGCGTAGGATCTCGTACACTCCCGCTGGACAATAGCGTTGTTCGGGAGCGTCGTAGAGCGCTAGATTGACCCTGATCGGCACCGAGTCATCCTTGAGCTTTAGGTGACAGGGCTCATCTTCCTCATGATGGGTGTTGGAAAGAAATACCGAGGACAGGCGATCGAAAGTGATCACGCCATCGGGCCTGGGGTAGGCGATGGGCTGGCAGTCGGTCGCAGGCTTGAACTGCTTGTGATCAGCGCCCGGGTGGTGCAGCGTCCACGGCGCCTTGCCACGGAACAGAAGCTGGTCAATACCGAACATCAGGCTGCCAAGGTGCAGCCCCTTGGCCATCCACGGTTTGAAGTTGCGCGCCCGGTAGAGTTCGTCGAACAGCCAGCTCTGGCGAAAAGTATCGGGATAGCTCAACAGCTCATCGCCGTGGCGACCGGCGGCCACAGCGTCGAAACAGGCCTCCGCAGCCAGCATGCCGCTCTTGATCGCACAGTGCGACCCCTTAATGCGGGAGGCATTGAGGAAACCGGCGTCATCACCGATCAGCGCACCACCAGGAAATACCAGTTTTGGCAGGGATTGCAAACCACCGGCAGTGAGTGCGCGAGCGCCGTAGGCAATGCGTTTACCGCCATCGAGAAATTCACTGAAAGTCGGATGGGTCTTCAGGCGCTGGAATTCCTCGTAAGGTGAGAGGTAAGGGTTGCTGTAGCCAAGGCCGACCACAAAACCGACCGACACCTGATTGTCCTCCAGGTGATACATGAAACCACCACCATAGGTTTGTGCATCGAGCGGCCAGCCCCCGGTATGGATGACCAGCCCGGTCTGGTGCTTGCCGGGCCTGATCTCCCACAATTCCTTGAAGCCAATGCCATAGACCTGCGGATCGGCGCCATCGCGCAAGTGGAATCTTTCTTCGATTTCTTTTCCAAGCTGGCCGCGACAGCCTTCGGCAAAAAGCGTGTATCTGGCGTGCAGCTCCATGCCCAGCTGGTAAGCCGGACCTTGGCTGCCATCCTTGAGCAAACCCATGTCGCCGGTAGCCACGCCTTTGACCGAACCGTCATCGTTGTAGAGCACCTCGGCGCCGGCAAAACCGGGGTAGATCTCGATGCCGAGCGCTTCCGCCTGCTGGCCAAGCCAGCGGCAAACATTGCCAAGACTGATCACATAGTTGCCTTCATTGTGAAAGCAACCGGGCAGAATCCAGTTGGGGATTTGAAAGCCGCCAGTGTCGTTGAGGATAAGAAAACGATCTTCGCTAACCGGCGCATTAAGCGGCGCACCCAGCCTCTTCCAGTCCGGGAAGAGTTCGGCAAGCGCGCGCGGATCCATCACTGCGCCGGAGAGAATATGGCCGCCGATTTCAGCACTTTTTTCAATCAGGCAAACGTTGACATCGCATCCCTTGAGAGCAGCAAGCTGCTTCAGACGAATCGCCGCTGACAAGCCGGCCGGACCGCCACCAACGATTATGACATCGTACTCCATCGATTCTCGTTGCATCTGCTTCCTCGCGTCCGCTACATCTTGCTATGGATTGCCAAGCGGTTTGGTTGTGATGTGTTTTTCAATCCGGTATCGTATGGACAAGGACGCAGCGGCGTCAAGTCGCCAACAAATCAGAGGAGAGCGCTCGCCAAACTTCGTAATGGCTCTTGAATCTCGGCCTGAAAGACCTTTAAATTTCTACACGGACCGCCATGAACGTCGCCATTGATATCGTTTCCGACTTTGTTTGCCCCTGGTGCTTCATCGGCAAAGCTCGCCTGGCGACCGCCGTTGCGCTGGTGCAGGAAAAATACCCGGGAACACGCTTCCAGTTCAACTGGCTGCCCTATTTTCTCAACCCCGACACGTCGTCTGCGGGCGAGCCGTATCGCGCCTTTCTCGAAGCCAAATTCGGCGGAGCACAGCAGGTGGCCAAGATGCATGAGACGGTAGCCGACGCCGGACGCGATGCCGGTATCGAGTTTGACTTCGAGCACATCGCCACCCGCCCCAACACCTTGCGTGCGCACCGTCTGATCTATCGCGCCCAGTCCCTGGGCCATCGGCCGGCCGAAATTGAAGCGCTGGTCGAGCGCCTGTTCCGTGCCCACTTTCAACGCGGCGAGGATATCGGCGACATCACGACGCTGGCCGAGATCGCCGCCGAATGTGGCGACAGTAAGACCGACCTGCTCGCCTATCTGCAAAGCGACGCTAATACGCAAAAGGTCAAATCGCTGGTCGGCAAGGTTAACGGACTGGGCGTCAGCGGCGTGCCTTTCTTCATTATCCAGCGCCGATTGACGGTTGCGGGAGCACAAACCGGTGTACTGCTGGCGGCAGCCATCATGCAAGCAATGCAGCCACCGACATGAGTCACGGATATCTGTTCCTACGCGCTCAAAGTACTTTCCCGGGATTCATCAGCCCACGCGGATCAAGCGCCCGCTTGATGGTGCGCATCATCTCCATTTCCAGCGGGCTCTTGTAACGCAGGAGCTCCTCGCGCTTGAGCTGACCAATGCCGTGTTCGGCGCTGATACTGCCGCCCAGTTGGTGCACGATGTCGTGGACAATCCGGCTGACCTGCGGCTGCAGGGCAATGAACGCGGCGTTCTCACCGGATTCTGGTTTTGACTGGTTGTAGTGCAGATTGCCGTCACCGACGTGGCCGAAGGCAACGATGCGTATGCCAGGAAAATTCTGTTTCAACGCCAGGTCGGCAGCATCGATAAATTCACCGATGCGCGAGATCGGCAGCGAAATGTCATGCTTGATGCTGACCCCTTCGATTTTCTGCGCTTCGCTGATGTTTTCACGCAGCGCCCACAAACGCTTGGCCTGTTCACCACTTTGCGCCAGCACGGCATCGCTGATCGCACCGCTCTCCAGCGCTTGTTCGAGAAAGACTTCCAGCACCTTACGCAGCTCGCCCTCCCCGCCAGCACCAGACAGCTCGACAAGCAAGTGCCACGGGCTGTCCGCTAACGGTGGCTGGGCACCCGGGATGTGCTTGAGAACGAGGCCGAGCGAAACATCGGAGACGAGTTCACACGCGGTCAGCATGGCGCCGACAGCCGCTTGCAGATCACTGAGCAGGCGCACGGCAGCGTGTGGTGAATCAATCGCCAACCAGGCGGTAGCGGTAGCCGCAGGCAAGGGAAAGAGCTTCAGGACAGCTGCCGTGATAATGCCCAGCGTGCCTTCTGCGCCGATGAAAAGCTGCTTGAGATCGTAACCGGTATTGTCCTTGCGCAGCCCGCGCAGACCGTTCCAGACCTCGCCATCGGGCAACACCACTTCCAGCCCGAGCGTCAGTTCGCGCGTATTGCCGTAGCGCAGCACCTGAACGCCACCAGCATTGGTCGACAAATTACCGCCGATCTGGCAACTGCCCTGAGCCGCCAGCGACAACGGAAACAGCCTGCCAGCCTCAAATGCTGCGTGCTGCAAGGCTTGCAGCACGCAGCCGGCTTCAACGGTGATAGTGTTGTTGGCAACATCGATGGCCCGAACCCTGTTCAGGCGAGCCAGGCTGATCAGCACCGCCTCGCCGCTCTGGTCCGGAATGCCCGCACCGCAGTGGCCGGTGTTGCCCCCCTGCGGCACCATCGCCACACCAGCCTGCACACAAACACGAACGACAGCCGCAACATCCTCAGTGTTCGCCGGACGCACCACACAACGCGCCGCGCCGTGATAACGCCCACGCCAGTCAACCAAATGCGGCGCCATGTCAGCGGCCGCGGTCAGAACATTAGCGGCGCCAACGATGGCAACGAGCTGTTCGATCAGATTCGCTTGGGACACGCTCATCGTCCTGAAAAAAAAGCGATTAACCACAACGAACACAACGGGCGCAACGAGAAGCAAAAGCAACGAAGAACTTGAACATTTCCTTTCGCTGTGTTCGCTCTGTTCGCTGTGGTCAGCGTTCTGCGATCTCCGCATACAGATCATGTTCGTCAGCATCGAGCACGCGCACACGCAGGAAATCGCCCGCTTCGGCGTCGAAGAAATCATTGATGAATACCAGCCCGTCGATTTCCGGCGCATCGGCCGAGGAACGGGCAATGGTGCCTTCGTCATCAACGGCGTCGACCAGCACCTCGATCTCGCGACCGATCTTGGCGGCGAGCAGTTCGGCGGAAATGTCTTCCTGAACGTCCATCAGGCGACGGCGGCGCTCTTCGCGCACTTCGTCCGGCACGGCGCCGGGCAATGAATTGGCGGTAGCGCCGTCAACCGGCGAGTAGGCAAAGCAGCCGACCCGATCGAGCCGCGCTTCCTCGACAAAGGCCAGCAGTTCTTCAAACTCGGCCTCGGTTTCACCGGGAAAACCGGTGATGAAGGTGCTGCGCAGGGTGATGTCGGGGCACACCGCACGCCACGCCTTGATCCGTTCTAGATTGTTCTCGGCACTGGCCGGGCGCTTCATGGCCTTGAGAATACGTGGACTGGCGTGCTGAAACGGCACATCGAGGTAAGGCAGAATCCTGCCCTGCGCCATCAGTGGCAGCAGATCATCGACACTCGGGTAAGGATAAACGTAGTGCATCCTTACCCAGATGCCGAACTCGGCGAGCGCCTCGCACAACTCCCTCAGCCGCGTCTTGACCGGGCGGCCACCGAAGAAGCCGGTACGGTACTTCAAGTCAACGCCGTAGGCACTGGTGTCCTGCGAGATGACGAGCAATTCACGCACGCCAGCCTCGGCAAGGTTCGCCGCTTCCTGCAGCACGTCACCGATCGGCCGGCTGACCAGCGGGCCACGCATCGACGGGATAATGCAGAAGGTGCAACTGTGATTGCAGCCTTCGGAAATTTTGAGGTAGGCAAAGTGCTGCGGGGTGAGCTTGATACCTTGCGCTGGCACCAGGCTGGTGAAGGGATCGTGCGGCTGCGGCAGATGCGCATGCACGTGCTGCAAGACCTCGTCGGCAGCATGCGGACCGGTAACCGCCAGGACCTGCGGATGCGCCTGGCGGATGACACTTTCTTTCGCGCCGAGGCAGCCGGTGACGATCACTTTACCATTGGCGGCTAGCGCCTCGCCAATAGCGTCGAGCGATTCCTCAACCGCCGCATCGATGAAGCCGCAGGTATTAACGACCACCAGGTCGGCACCTTCATACGAGGGCGAAATAAGGTAGCCCTCGGCGCGCAGCTTGGTCAAAATTTGTTCTGAATCGACGAGTGCCTTCGGGCACCCAAGGCTGAGAAATCCTATGCTTGGTGGTTTTTCTTTAATACTCATATGAGGATTCAAGCTGCCGTGCTCTTTGCATAATGCTGCACGATGGCGGGCATTTGGGCGATACGCTGCATATGCGCATTCAGTTTCGGTGCTACTGTCTCGACCAAATTGGTCGGAACGTGATCCAGGTTGCCCGAGTTGAGCCCACGGATAAAGACAAATACCTTCAGGTCGGCAATCGTCAATCGGCTCGCTGCGAAGTATTCACCGCCGTGGCTTTCCAATTGATTCTGTAACCACCGTAGGTATTTCGGGAAAACACCATTTACCAGATCAGTGCGTGCAATCTTTAGATCGTCACCGGCCAGACCAAAAGTGGTTCCTAACTTAATGCTGACGTCTTCCACGCCATCCATGATTTCGTCACAGAGCATGGCTTGAAACGCATCTTCTGGATACAAACCAGATAGTCTTCCCACGTACCGCGTGATAGCACCACTTTGGGTGACCTGCACATCGTTGACTTGCAAGGTAGGCACCTGATTCAACGGCGTCGTTTTGCGGACCGCTGCAAACTCGCCAAACGCAAAGCGATGGTCTTCAAACGCGATTCCGCCGATATGCAGTGCCAGCCGCGCTGGTTCGGCTCGACCACCGTCTATATCAAAATACGTAATTTTCAACTGATCCATGATTTATTCCTTACCCAAGAACCGCGATTGAACCTGCACAGAAGCTGAAGCCCCCCGCCCCACAAGCGATCCGGTATGGTTGAGGCTATCGAAACATTCACCTATCAGTGACGAAAAGAAGCGGGGCGACGGGGACTTTGGCACAAACGGTGCTTCCGTTCAAGTTTGAGGAGACAGACGAGCTGCTGACGGCAAATGCCGGGTTGGCCTTGTTCGGTGAATTCATACGCGGGCTAGGGCTTTCCCGGTGGCGCTGGGGCGCAAGCGAAACTAGCAGCCTGTCGGACTTACTCAGCAGTCGGTAATATAGGCGACAGACGGCGCCTTGAAAAATGATCGGACGAGGTTGGGCAATTTTTGAAGTGTTGCAAGTTGCGCCTC
>NZ_JAPUVO010000083.1 GCF_029255185.1 Propionivibrio sp. | reverse complement strand
TGCGCCGGCGACGTTCAAGGTCGATTGGCAAGGCAGCGCGCCGGTTCTAGGCAAGCCGGCCGATGAGGAGTGGCTGGTCGATTATCTTGGTGTGCGCCCGGCGGCCAAGAGTCTGGCGGAATTGACGGGGTTGGTGGTGAAACTTTGAGGGTGAAGAAGGTCAGGTGAAATCACCTGACCTTCTTCTGCCACTGTCGCCGTGACGGCTACGTGCCAAACGCGCTATAGTCCGAACAGTGCCGATCGCCATGGTCGTGATGCACATGGAGCAACCCCATCGATAGTTCTATATTCAATCCCATGTCTAATTTCCTATGTCTGCTACTGCATCTGCCGCCCGAATGTGGCTTGCGGCGGTGGCACGGTTCGCGTTGTGCCCGGCATTTTTATTGTTTGGCGCTTGCGCTGGCCGGGCCGGTTTATGCCCAGTCGCTTTCTTCGTTGCTCGATCTGGCGCGCAGCACTGAGCCGACCTACCTCGGCGCGAGAAGCAACGTCGAAGCAGCCAAGGCGCGGACTGATCAGGCGTTTGGCGCCTTGTTGCCGCAACTTAGCATGAGCGGGAACACCAATTCCAATCGCCGTGATTACCGGACCAGGAGTACTTCAATACCCCCGGCCGGCGATGCCTACAACAGCAATATGACGCAACTGAGCTTGACACAACCACTCTGGCATTACGCCAATATTGTCGGCTGGCAGCAGGCGGAGGCGGTGGTGGTGCAGGCTGAGCATCAACTGGCCGGCGCCGAGCAGGAACTCTTGAGCAAGCTGGTGACGGCCTGGTTCGACGTGCTGGCGGCTGGCGACACGATTGTTTTTTCCGCACAGCAGGTGAGCGCCCTGCAGCGGGTGTGGGAAGTCGCCCGGCGTGGAGCGGAACTGGGTCAAAGCGGGCAGCCCCAGGTCGATGAGGCCAGATCCAAGCTCGATCAGGCGCTGGCAGATGCGGTGACGGCGGAAACGGATGCGCAGTTGAAGCGGGCGGCGCTGGAGCAGTTAGTCGGCCCCTTGCGTGAGTTGGACTTGCCCTATATGCGAGGCGTTGCAGAGCTGGCGAATCTGAGTACGGAAAAACTGGAAGCCTGGCTGGATGCTGCGCAAGCGGGCAACCCCAATGTTCTCGCTGCCCTGCAAGCTTACGAAGCGGCGGGTGCGGAGGTCAGCAAGCAACGGGCCGGACATTATCCGACCCTGGACATTGTCGCCAGTTATGGCAAGAACAGTCAGGCGGTAGGCGGATTCCCCGGGCAGGCGGGTTACGACATCATGCAAGGAGTGGTCGGTCTGCAACTGAATATCCCGATTTTTTCCGGCGGGACGCAATCGGCCAAGGTCAGTGAGGCGCTGGCGCAGAAGGAAAAAGCGCGGCAGGACATCGAGGCGGCTCGGCGGGCGACCATTTTAGCGGCAAAACAAGCCTGGTTCGGTTGGCATGCAGCCTATGCCCGAGCCATGGCCGGTGTGCAGGCGATCAAGGCGGCACGGTCGGCCATGGCGTTGGCACGGAAGGGGCGTGAGAATGGTTTGAAGACCGAAGCCGACGTTTTGCAGGCGGAACAGCAATGGCGTGCAGCCCAGCGTGATTTTCGCAAAGGGCGTTATGATCAGGTGGTGTCCTTCGTGAAACTGAAGGCTGCGGCGGGGGTGTTAACGGGTGGCGATGTGGCGGCTTTGGATGCGCTGTTCGTCAAGCTGCCGGATGACACGGACCCCGATAACGCGAGGCCGTCGTTCAAGGTGTCCAGACGATGATGACGAACCAGGGTGTGTCGCCGAGCCCCGATGACGAGGGCGATGTTCCGCTCGATCTGCTTTTTTGGGATGCTTTCGTTTCAGCAAAGACCGCCAATGAACGTTGCTCTGCCTGGCTGGCGCTTGTCTGCACACGGATAGAGGGAGCACAGGGAGCGGCTGTGCTGATCGAAAACCTCGATGACCATACTTTCGTGCCCATGGCAGTGTGGCCGAAAGTCAGCACAGATCTTGGGCGGCTGGGGGCCGTGGTCGAGGCTGCGCTACGTGACCGGCGAGGCGTGATGAGGCCAGCACCGGAACCTTCTTCGGCAACCCACATCGCTTATCCCTTGATGGTCGACGAGCGTATTGCCGGGGTGGTGGCCGTTGAAGCGCTTTGCCAGCAGAGCGACATCGGGGATATTCTGCGCGAGGTTCATTGGGGCAGCGCCTGGCTGGCCAATCTCCTGGCGGGCCGGGAACTGGGTGAAGCGATTCGTGCCAAGGAGCGGGTTGATTCCGTGATGGAGGCGACGGCCGTGACCTTGCGTCACGGGAAGTTGCAACAAGCCCTGTTTGAAGTGGCCAATACCCTGCGCCAACGTTTTGCCTGTGCACGGGTTGCCATCGGGCTGGTCAATCGGCAGACGGTGAAGCTATTCGCCTTGTCGGAGGCCGCCAGTTTTGACAAGCATAGTTCCCTGGTCAAAGCCTACGAGCAGGCCATGGATGAAGCCTACGACGCCGGACACGCAGTGCTCTCTCCCGGCCCCGACACCACGGCGGTGCGTGCGGCAAAACACGATGATTTGCGCCGGGTGTCCGGCGCCGGGACTGCACTGTCCTTCCCGATGGCAGTGAGCGTGAACTGTTGCGCCGTGCTGACACTGGAGCGGGAGAGCGGGGAATTCTCAACAGATGATCTACTCTGGCTGGATGCCTTTTCCGCCCTGGCGGCACCTATCATTGACCAGCGCCGGGCAGCGGAGCGCGGCGCGTTTCGGCGTCTGGGCAAAGATCTACAGGACGTTCTCGAAAAAATATTCGGGCCCCGCCATCTGATCTGGAAGGCAGCAACGGCGGCAGTTGTGGTGTTGACGGCAGTGCTCATCCTGCTGCCGATTGAATACCGGGTTTCGGCCAAGACGGTGATCGAAGGCGAGGTGCAGCGGGTCGTCGCCGCGCCGTTCGAAGGCTTTGTCGGCGCCGCCTATGTGCGCGCTGGCGATACCGTGAAAGCGGATCAGTTGCTGGCGCAACTCGATGATCGCGAGTTGCGTATCGAGGAAGCGAAATGGTCAAGCGAGCGCGATCAGTACGACAATCGCTTGCGCGAGGCGATGGCCACACACGAACTGACGGCGATGCAGGTCATCGGAGCACAGTTGCAACAGTCGGAAGCGCAGTTGGCACTGGTCACCGAGAAAATTGCCCACGCCCAGTTGAAGGCGCCGTTTGACGGCATCGTGGTTTCGGGTGACCTCAGCCAGCAGATCGGCGCCCCGGTGGAAGTTGGCAAGAAGCTCTTTGAAATCGCTCCTCTGCAAAGCTACCGCATCATCCTACAGGTCGATGAGCGCGAGATTCGCCACATACAGATGGGTCAGGCGGGTCGCCTGATGATGACGGGAATTGCCAGCGAAGCGATGGATTTCAAGGTGGTCAAAGTGACGCCGGTGGCCACTGCGCAGGAGGGGAAAAATTTCTTCCGGGTCGAAGCCGTGCTGGCCGAAGCGTCGCCACGCCTGCGACCTGGGATGGAAGGCATCGGCAAGATCGAGGTGGGTAGCCATTCGCTGTGGTGGGTGCTGACCCATAGCTTTAGCGACTGGCTGATTCTGACGTTGTGGACCTGGATGCCGTAAGCGATGGCACGCAGCTTGTTCAGCAGTTCCTGGCACAGCGTTGCCGACCTGAAACCGCGCCTGGTGCCGCAGGCAAAAATCAACCGGCACATTTATCGCGGGCAGGTGTGGTACGTGGTTCAGGATCAGACGGGCGGGAACTTTCACCGCCTGTCGTCGGCGGCTTACGCTGTGGTGCTCGGTATGGACGGCGCGCAGACGGTTCAAGAACTTTGGGAAAAAGCCAATACGTCCGCGCACGGTGAGGATGCCTGCACGCAGAACGAGGTGGTCGATCTGCTGGTGCAACTGCATGCGGCCGATCTGTTGCAGCTTGATGTCAATCCCGATTCGGCGGTCCTTTTCCAGCGCTACAAGAAAAAACGCCTGGCTACCTTGAAGCAGTATTTCCTGAACCCGATGAGCATTAAGCTGCCGCTCATCGATCCGAATGTCTTCATCTCCCGCTGGGCGCCGCATGTGGCCTGGTGCTTCGGCCCCAAGGGCCTGTTGCTGTGGCTGGCGGTGGTGTTGCCGGCCCTGATGCTGGCTGGCCAGAACTGGCGCGAGCTGACCAATAATTTCTCGGAACAGATGCTCTCTTCGAGCAATCTCCTGGTGATGGCTTTCGTGTTTCCGATTGTGAAGTTGCTGCACGAGTTGGGGCATGGTTTCGCCACCCGCGTTTGGGGTGGGGCGGTCCATGAGATGGGCTTGATGTTTCTGGTCTTTGCGCCGGTGCCCTACGTCAATGCCTCGGCAGCGTCGTCCTTTCCTTCCAAAACGAGGCGAGCGGTGGTAGCTGCCGCCGGCATGCTGGTCGAGCTTTTTCTGGCCGCTCTGGCGCTCTACGTCTGGCTGCTGGTCGAGCCGGGCGTGGTGCGGGCCGTTGCGCACAACGTCATGACCATCGCCGGAATATCGACGCTGATCGTCAATGGCAACCCATTGTTGCGCTACGACGGTTACTACATCCTCTCCGACCTGATCGAAATGCCCAACCTCGCGCAACGCGGGCAGAAGTATATGGCCTACCTGTGGGACCATCATGTGTTTGGCGCGCACGACCTTGACGAGCCACCCGAAACCGAGGTGGAAAAGCGATGGCTGGTCGTATACACCCCCCTGGCCTGGTGTTACCGGACCTTCGTGACGGTGTCGATCATGCTCTTCATCGCCGGGCAGTATTTCATTTTTGGCGTGCTGATAGCGCTCTGGGGAATTGTCACTCTGATTTTTATTCCCCTTTGGAAGGCTTATCGTCACGTTATGCGTAGCCCAACCCTACAGCGCCATCGAGCACGCGCCGTGCGCCTGTCTTCGGCGTTGCTGGCGGCGATTTTGCTGATCGCTTTTGTGCTTCCGGTACCGCTACGCACCCGGAGTGAGGGCGTTGTCTGGCTGCCCGATCAGGCCATCGTGCGCGCCGGGGGGAAAGGGTTTTTCCGGCACTGGCTGGTCGAGCCCGGGCGGCGTGTGCGGCAGGGCGACGCCTTGTTCGAGCTGGCTGATCCGCTGTTGTTCACCGAGCTGGAAGTGGCGCGCGCCAAGGTGGCCGAGGCACAAGCCAAATATCGTTCAGAACAATTCACCGACCAGGTGAAAGCAGCAACGTCAAGCCGCCAGCTTGAACAGGAGCAGAGCGTATTGGCCAAGCTGGAGGAGCAGGCCGCGAAACTGGTCGCTTATGCCGAGGCGGACGGCGTTTTGGTTGCAGAGAAGGCGCAGGATATGCCGGGGCGTTATTTCAAGAAAGGCGATCTGGCCGGGTATGTGCTGGAGAAAAATGCGCTGATCGTGCGCGTGGTCGTGACGCAGGACGATATCGATCTACTTCGAGCAAGGTTTCGTTCAGCCCAATTGCGCTTTTCCGACTGGATCGGGAATAAGCACGACGTGACACTGGTGCGGCAACCCGCCGGGGCTGTCGATGAGCTGCCGACGGCCGCTCTTGGCTTGTCTGGAGGTGGCCTCATTCCGACCTTGGCCAGCGATACCAACGGCGTCAAGACGGTAGAGCGGGTGTTCATGGTCGATCTGTCCTTACCGCCGGATGTCCCGCCAAGCGCTTTCGGCGAACGCGTGCATGTGCGTTTCAGCCATGGCTGGGAGCCACTGGCCTGGCAAGGTCTGCGTCGCTTGCGGCAGCTTTTGTTGAGTCGTTTCAGTGTCTGACGTTCGTGCCTTGCTGGTTGGGCGTGGCATCGAGGTTGGCGATGGCGCCTATCTGGAGCGTGCCGGACAACCCATACATCAAATCGAAGAATGGTTACGCGACGTGCTCGCGCGCTTTACCACCGGCAGCGCCAATCCTGGCGGACGCTTCGTACGGCGGGTCAATGCGCGCGAGGCGGCGGTACGGGAACTCGATGATTCGGGCTTGCGCGCAGCGCTGCATGGCGTGGCGAGTTGGATGCATAAAAACGGCTTTACCGATGCGCTGGTTGCCGAGGCGTTTGCCGTAGTGCGCGAGGCGTCCTGGCGAACGCTAGGCATGCGTCACCATGACGTGCAGCTACTTGCCGGGCAGGCGCTGTTAAGCGGCAAGATTGCCGAGATGGCTACTGGGGAGGGCAAGACCCTGGCCGCGACACTGGGCGTATGTACTGCCGCCGCTGCCGGTGCAGCGGTCCATGTGGTGACGGTCAATGATTATCTGGCGGAGCGCGATGCCGAGGACAACACGCCTCTCTACAGCTTTTTTGGCTTGACCGTCGGTGTGGTCAAGCAGGACATGTCGGTTGAGGACCGGCACGCGCAGTATGCCAGAGACGTAGTCTACGTATCGAACAAGGAACTGACTTTCGATTACCTCAAAGACAGGATTGCCCTGGGCGCCACGTTGGCGTCACAACTCAAGCTGGAGCGTCTGCGCCGGGCGAGTTCAGCGCGGGGATCGATACTGCGCGGACTGCATGTGGCCATTGTTGACGAGGCCGACAGTGTTCTGATTGATGAGGCCCGGACACCTTTGATCATCTCGGAAACCTTGCCGGATGATCTGGGCGAAGGGGTTTACCAGCAGGCGATTACTCTGGCCGGAAGCCTGCAGCCGGCGATTCATTACATCCAGGGCAAGGATCGGGACATCTGGCTAACGGCTGCCGGCGAAGCTGAAGTGGCAGCGAAAGCAAGGGAACTCGACGGGGTGTGGAAATCACCCCTCTGGCAAAAGGATCTGGTCAGCAAAGCCCTGTCGGCGGTGTACCTCTTTCATCGGGATCAGCACTACATCATCGTCGAGAACAGCGTGCAGATCGTGGACGAGTTTACCGGGCGCGTTATGCCGGACCGGACCTGGGAGCGTGGTTTGCACCAGATGATCGAGGCTAAGGAAAACTGCGAAATCACCGGTCAGCGGCGGACCTTGTCGCAGATTACCTATCAGCGATTTTTTGGCCGTTACCTTTTGCTGGCGGGTATGACCGGAACGGCCAAAGAGGTCGGGCCAGAGCTTAGGCGGGTTTATGATCTGACGGTGACACGTATCCCCACGCATAAACCCAACCGCCGTCGTCGTTTGCCGGATCAGGTGTTTAAGAGTTCTGCACAGCGCTGGGAAGCGGTTGCCAGCCGGGCCAGTGAATTTGCCGCGCAAGGACGAGCCATCCTGATCGGGACGCGCTCGGTGGAGGCTTCCGAAGAACTGAGCCAACTGTTGACGCTCCGGTGCGTGGCGCACACCGTGCTCAATGCCCGTCAAGACGAAGGTGAGGCCGATGCTGTAGCCCAGGCGGGACAGGCCGGGCGCATCACGGTGGCGACCAATATGGCGGGACGCGGGACCGATATCAAGCTGGCGCCCGAAGTCGAGCAGCGTGGCGGTCTGCATGTCATCTTGACCGAGTTCCACGAGAGTTCGCGGGTTGATCGGCAGTTGTTCGGCCGATCGGCACGGCAGGGTAATCCGGGGTCCGTCGAGGCGATGGTCAGTTTGGAGGATGAGCTCTTCCGACGCTATCTGCCACAGCCGATTCGTCAGTACCTGTTGCGCTGGCAGGGAAGCTCAGGCCTTTATGCGCGGTTATTCGGGATCCTGGTTGACTTCGCCCAGTGGCGGGCAGAAAGGCAGAACCGTCGCGTCCGCCTTGATACGATTCGCCGTGATCGCAAGTGGCTAGAAGCGCTTGGTTTTGTTGGTGCCGAGAGGAAATAAGAGCGAAAGAGCGATAGCGTCAGTAACGACGTCGCCCCCCTCGGTTACAATAGCGGCCTTTCAAATCAATGACTTTCTCGAGGTTTCTTAGTGCTTGTCGTCGCCAACATCACCATGCAGTTCGGGGCCAAGCCCCTTTTTGAAAACGTTTCAGTCAAGTTCGGCGAGGGCTATCGCTACGGGTTGATCGGTGCTAACGGCTCCGGCAAATCGACCTTCATGAAAATTCTCGACGGTGAACTGGAAGCCACCGCCGGCAATGTTTCAAAGGACGCCCACGAGCGCATGGCCTACCTGCGCCAGGATCAGTTTGCCTTTGAAGATCAGCGCGTGATCGACGTGGTGATGATGGGTCATGAGGACATGTGGGCCTGCATGCAAGAGAAGGATGCGATCTACGCCAATCCTGAGGCGAGCGAAGAGGACTACCTGCACGCCGCCGAACTGGAAAGCCGCTTTGCCGAGTACGGCGGCTATACCGCCGAATCACGCGCCGGCGAGTTGCTGCTGGGTGTGGGAATTCCGTCCGAGCAGCATTTTGGCCCGATGAGCGAAGTGGCCCCCGGCTGGAAACTGCGCGTTCTGCTCATTCAGGCGCTGTTCGCCAACCCGGACATCCTGCTGCTCGACGAACCGACCAATAACCTCGACATCGCGACCATCCGCTGGCTGGAGAACGTACTCAACGAGCGCAATAGCACGATGATCATCATCTCGCATGATCGTCACTTCCTGAACCAGGTGTGCACACACATGGCCGACCTGGATTACGGCAAGATCACCATCTATCCGGGCAACTATGATGACTTCATGGAAGCGTCATCACAGGCGCGCCTACGCCAGCAGAACGCCAACGCCAAGGCCAAAGAGCGCATCGCCGATCTTCAGGATTTCGTGCGCCGCTTCTCGGCCAACAAGTCCAAGGCCAAGCAGGCCACCTCGCGGGTAAAACTGATCGACAAACTGCGGCCGGAAGACGTCAAGCCATCGTCGCGTCAGTATCCGTGGATTCGTTTTGATTATGACGAAAAGGAAAAACTGCACCGGCAAGCGGTTGAGGTCGAGAACCTGACCTTTGCCTACCCAGGCAGCGAGCGCAAGATTTTCAACAACTTCGATTTCACACTCAACGCTGGCGATCGCCTGGCGATCATTGGCGAGAACGGTGTTGGCAAAACGACTTTTCTTAAACTGCTGATGGGCGAACTGCAAGCGCAGTACGGCAGCATTAAATGGACGGAAAAAGCGCGGCGCGGCTACTATGCGCAGGATCATGCCGATGATTTCAAGAGCGATACCAACCTCACTGACTGGATCGCCGGCTATGCGCGCGCGACAGCCAGCGAGGGCGACGAGATCGAGACGCTGATTCGCGGTACGCTAGGCCGATTGCTGTTCTCCGGCGATGATGTGCGCAAGGCGGTAAAAGTCATCTCCGGTGGGGAACAGGGTCGGATGATCTTCGGCAAGCTGATGCTGATGAAAAATAACGTGCTGATCATGGACGAGCCGACCAACCACCTTGATATGGAATCGATCGAATCACTCAACACCGGGCTGGAGAAATTCAAAGGGACACTGGTCTTCGTTTCACACGATCGCGAGTTTGTTTCCTCGCTGGCGACGCGAATTCTCGAAATCCGCATGGACGGTACGCTGGTTAACTATCTTGGCAACTACGAGGAGTACCTCTCCAGCCAGGGTATTGATTAAAACCATGAGGGGTCGCCTCGCCGACAGCTACGGCTTAGCTGCCAACGATCTCACGGGTATCACGAGCGATCACCAGTTCTTCGTTGGTTGGCACCACCATCACCTTGATTGGCGAATCGTCGGTTGAGATCAGCACTTCCTTGCCGCGCACGTTGTTGGCGGTGGCGTCGAGCCTGATGCCAAGCACAGTAAGACGTTCGACGATCGAGCCACGGAAATCAATGTCATTTTCACCGATGCCGCCGGTGAAAATAATGGCATCGACGCGACCCAGTTCGATGGCATAGGCGCCGATGTATTTGAGGGCGCGGTGACGTAGTACGTCGATGGCGAGCCTGGCGCGGGCATGCCCTTCCTTGGCCGCGCCATGAACGTCGCGCATGTCGGAGCTGATGCCGGAAATTCCGAGCAGGCCGGACTGCTTGTTGAGTGCATTGTCAATGTCGGCAAAGGACATATTGACATTGGTGGCCAGGAAGCTGGGTATGCCAGCGTCAATGTCGCCACAGCGGGTGCCCATGACCATGCCTTCGAGCGGCGTCATGCCCATGCTGGTATCGTAGGACTTGCCCTCCCTGACAGCCGTGAAAGACGAACCATTACCCATGTGGCAGGTGATGCAGTTGAACTGATCGCTGGCGATGCCGAGAATTTTGGCGGCACGCTCGGAAACGAAACGGTGTGAGGTGCCGTGAAAACCGTAACGGCGAACATGGTGCTGTTCGTACCACGCGTAAGGTACGGCGTAAAGGAAGGATTCTGGCGGCATGGTGGCATGAAACGCGGTATCAAAGACCCCCACATTGGCGACACCGGGCATGGCGCTTAGCATCGCCTCAATGCCGGTGATGTTGGCTGGATTGTGCAGCGGTGCAAGGGGAATGTTTTCCCTGAGCGCGGCGAGCACGGCGTCGTTGATGAGCACCGATCCGGAAAATTTTTCGGCGCCATGGACGACGCGGTGGCCGATGGCGCCGATGTCCGCCAGTGACTTGATGACTCCGACCTGCGAGTCAATCAGCTTGCCCAGAACCTGCTTGATCGCCAGTTCATGATCGGGAATGTCGGCAACTTCGTGGACCTTGCCGCCGGTGGCCGGCTCGTAAGTTAAGACCGAATCTTTCATGCCGATACGTTCGACCAGTCCGAAAGCAAGGCGACGTTCATTGCGCATGTCGAGCAGTTGATACTTGAGCGATGAGCTTCCGCAATTGAGTACAAAAACAAACATGATTTATTCCTTTGTGTTGTCACCATGCCGGAAACGCCCGGCTTAAGTTTCTTCAGCTTCGATCTGCTCCGAAATTGCTAGCCATTGCTCTTCGTAGCCGGCCAGGTCCTCGTCGATCTGCTTAAGCTCAAGGCCAAGCTCGCTGATTTCCTTCGCCGGCAGGGGTTGGGACAAGCGTGCTTCGAGCGCGTGCTTTCTTGTCTGACGGTCAAGCATCGTCTGTTCGAGCTTACCCTGATCGCGTTTTAGGGCCTTCAGATTGAGCGAGATCTTCTTGTTGGCCAGCACCGGCGCCGGCGCTTGGGTGACGATTTCCTTGGCCTCTTTCAAGGATTCTTTCAACGCCTCGCGCGCCCGCTTGGCCTCGTCGAGCAGGTAGCGCTGGTAGTCGTCGAGGTCGCCGTCGAAGGGTTCGACGCCGCCGCGTGAAACCAGCCAGAATTCGTCGCACACCGAGCGCAGCAACGAGCGATCGTGGCTGACCAGCATCACCGTGCCCTCGAATTCGTTGAGCGCCATCGACAATGCTTCGCGTGTTGCCAGATCGAGGTGGTTAGTCGGTTCGTCGAGCAGCAGCAGGTTCGGGCGTTGCCAGACGATCATGCACAACACCAGGCGTGCTTTTTCGCCGCCACTCATGGTGCCGACTGGCTGCTTGACCATGTCGCCACTGAAATTGAAGGTGCCGAGGAAGGTGCGCAAATCCTGTTCGCGGCCGCTTTGCCCGGCAGGCAGACCCTCTTTCGCCATGCGCGTCATGTGTTCGAGCGGATTGTCGAGCGGTCGCAGCACGTCGAGTTCCTGCTGCGCGAAGTAGCCGATATTCAGGCCTTTGCCCTCCTGCACGATGCCGCTGATCGGCGCCAGTACGCGGGCCACGGTCTTGACCAGCGTCGACTTGCCCTGGCCGTTGGCGCCGAGGATACCGATACGCTGGCCGGCCATCACCGACTTGCTGACGTTGCGCACGATCACCGTCGGCGGGGTTCCGGCCGGTGCATCCTCTGGCGGCGGATAACCGAAACAGGCGGCCTCCATGGCCAGCATCGGGTTGGGCAGATTGGCCGGCTCCTTAAACTCGAAGGTGAAGTCGGCGCTGGCCAGCACTGGCGCCAGACGCTCCATACGGTCGAGTGCCTTGATCCGGCTTTGTGCCTGCTTGGCCTTGCTGGCCTTGGCCTTGAAGCGCAGGATGAACTTTTGCAGATGGGCAATCTTGTCCTGCTGCTTGATGTAGGAATTTTGCTGCAATTCCATCTGCTGCGCCCGCATGTCTTCGAAGGTACTGTAGTTGCCGCCGTAGCGGGTCAACTTGCCATTGTCAATGTGTAGCGTTACCGAGGTGACGGCGTCGAGGAATTCCCGGTCGTGGCTGATCACCACCATCGTCCCGTCATAACGCTTGAGCCAGGCCTCAAGCCAGACCAGAGCGTCGAGATCGAGGTGGTTGGTCGGTTCGTCGAGCAGCAGCAGGTCGGACGGGCACATCAGTGCACGCGCCAGTTGCAGGCGCATGCGCCAGCCGCCGGAAAAACTGTTCACCGGGTTGGAGAGCTCGGTCGTCTTGAATCCGAGGCCGAGAATCAGTGCTTGTGCGCGTGCCTGGGCGTCGTGCGCGCCGGCGTCGTGCAAGGCCATGTAAGCGTGCGCCATGCGCTCACCGTCATCAGTGCTTTCGGCGGCATGCACCTCGTTCTGTGCAGCGAGCAGCACGCTATCGCCCTCGATCACGAAGTCGGTGGCCGACTGGGCGGTCTCCGGCATTTCCTGCGCGACCTGCGCCATGCGCCACTGCGCGGGCAGGGAAAAGTCGCCGGCATCTTCATGAAGAGTGCCGTTAAAGAGCGCAAACAGCGTTGATTTTCCTGCGCCATTACGGCCGACCAAGCCAACTTTTTCGCCGGGATTGAGCGTAACTGAGGCGTTATCCAGAAGCACCTTGGCGCTGCGGCGCAGGGTGACGCTCTTGAGGGTGATCATGCAGGAGAACTCCAATCGGTGGTGCATTTGAATCAACAATAACTGCGAACCACCAAGTCACCAAGATGCCCTGCAGGAAATCCCCTTGGGGGACACCAAGGAGCACCAAGAAAATCAAGGTCTACCCTTGGTGTAACTTTGTGCCTTGGTGACTTGGTGGTTCGCCTTTAACGTTCAAAACTTAACGGAAAACCACCGTCTTGTTGCCATGCACCAACACGCGGTCTTCTAGGTGGTAGCGCAGGCCGCGCGCGAGAACGGCCTTTTCGATGTCCTTGCCGTAGCGCACCATGTCCTCGACCGAATCGGAGTGGTCGATGCGGATCACGTCCTGTTCGATGATCGGCCCCTGATCGAGTTCGCTCGTTACGTAATGGCAGGTCGCGCCGATCAGTTTGACACCGCGCTGATAAGCTTGATGGTAGGGCTTGGCGCCGACGAAGCTGGGCAGGAAGGAGTGGTGGATGTTGAGGATTTGGTTGGGATATTTTTCGCATAGTTCCGGCGAGAGAATCTGCATGTAGCGCGCCAGCACCATCGTCTCGCCCTTCACTTCGTCGTACAGGCGCTGTATTTCAGCGTAGGCCGCTGCCCGATTGTCCGGGCTGACCGGTACGACATGGAAGGGGATGCCATGCCACTCGACAAAGCCCTTGAAGGTATCGTGATTCGATATGACACAGGGAATTTCGATATCGAGTTCCTTCGACTGCCAGCGCGCCAGCAGATCATAAAGGCAGTGTTCCTGCCGACTGACCATCAGCACGACACGTTTTTTGACCGCCGAATCGCTGATCTTCCAGTTCATCTGAAGTTCTTCGGCGATCGGGCGGAAGCGCTCACGAAATTCGGCGAGATGGAAAGGCAGCGAATCCGCTTTGACCTCGATGCGCATGAAGTAACGGCCTCCATCTGCGCCGTTGCCGTCGTCGGCGTGGTAACTCGATTCGAGAATCCACCCCTGGTGTTCGGCAATGAAGCCGGAAACGCGGGCGATGATTCCCACCCTATCGGGGCAGGACGCGGAGAGTGTGTAGAACCGTTGAGGATGCATGAATTTCAATGAGTTTCATTGCTCCGACACGCGGGCGAAAGCCTTGTCGATTTCCGCGCGCAGTTCGTCGTAGCTGTTGGTCACCGGGTATTGCGGGAACTCGCGAATCACGTTCTGCGGCGGATGAAAGAGAATTCCGGCGTGAGCTTCGCCAAGCATGGCAGTGTCATTGTACGAGTCACCGGCCGCCACCACGGTGAAATTCATCTCCTTGAAACGCTTGACAGCTTCCCGCTTCTGCTCGGGCATGCGCAGATGATAATTGACCACCATGCCATTGACGTTGGTTTCGAGGCTGTGGCAAAACAGCGTCGGCCAGCCCAATTGACGCATCAGCGGGTGGGCAAACTCGTAGAAGGTGTCGGAAAGAATGATGACTTCGCAGTCCTCGCGCAGTTTGTCGAGGAAGGCGCGTGCGCCCGGCATCGGCCCCATTGCACAAATGACCTTCTGAATATCCGGCAGGCCAAGCCCGTGTTCGGCGAGCAGGCCGAGGCGGTACTTCATCAAAGTGTCATAGTTCGGCTCGTCGCGCGTCGTGCGGCGAAACTCTGAAATCCCGGTGCGTTCGGCAAAGCTTATCCAGATTTCCGGGACGAGCACGCCCTCAAGGTCGAGGCAGACGATTTTCACAAAGAACTCCCTACGCTTTGATATTAAATTCAGCCGGCCATTTTAACAAAATGCGCTGGGGCCGATGCGGCAGATTTCCTCCAAAATTCCGCGATAGAAATTCTCACGGCTCGGCGGACGGGATTTTTTGTTCTGGAGTTCGCGGCCAATGAAGCTGCCGTGCTGCCCATCAAGAGCTAGCACGGCGATTGTCATGCCGATGGTATAATTCGGCGAATTTTTGACGTACCGATCCGGGCGCGATGCACTTTCAGCGAGTGCAAAAAGTACACTTTTTGCACGACAAGTTAAAAACGCCTTTTATTGTACTGGCAGGCTAGTTTTCAGTGCGAAAACCGTTGCGGAAAACAAAATGCAAATTCACTCAATACGTGCTACCTTTTTGCACTATGGAAACGCATGAATCCCATCTCACGAACCCTATGACGCCCAGGATTGGCTACGCTCGTGTCAGTAGCGTCGGTCAGCAGCGAGAAATGACGCACCCTCAATAAGGAACGGCATGCCAGTCATCTTTCGGTACAGGGGATTCCGGTTCTTCTTCTACTCCAATGAAGGCAGCCCAAGAGAACCAATACACGCACATGTTCGCGGTAGTGGGGGTGAGGCAAAATTCTGGCTGCATCCCATGGTTCATCTGGGTAGTAGCGATGGCTTTGATGCGGGGATGTTGCGGGAACTGGCGGAAGTCGTAGAGCAAAACGCGACGCTTATTGAAAGGGCATGGAATGAACACTTCAGCTAAATCGGTGCGGTTTGACGATAACAGTATGTGGGTCGAGTTGTCAGATGGCCGCACGCTAGGAATCCCGTTGGTTTGGTTTCCCCGGCTACTGCATGCGAGGCCGGAACAGCGCCAAAAATGTGAACTGTCGGTTAGCGGGATTCATTGGGATGAACTTGACGAAGATATTTCAGTGGACGGTCTTTTGGCGGGTCGCGGCGACTCCACGCGTGCCACAAAGATTGCTGCTTAGAAAATTCGAAGGGGCATCCCTAAGCAACCGCATTCGATTGCCGTGGAATCGCATTCGGCGAGCTTAACGGTCGAAGTATTGGAGTTGGTAAATCATGCCAGACGATGCCGGAGCGTGCTGATTTTCAGTCCGCACAGTCAATATGCCTACAGCTTAACTCGCAATGCCCGATCGCTCCGAATCCCTTTCACGCAAAAACGTCTGATTTACGAGCTCAAAGGAAACGCCCAATGCGCATTCGTAGCTTGCTGGCCGGTAGCCTGCTGTTAGCGTTGCTGTCGCCAAGACCGCCGCTATGGGCGCAAACACCGCAAACATTTGAACAGGCGAGTGCGCAGCGCGCCCGCGCGGCACAGATGCGCGACGCGGCAGAACAACGTTTCGTCGCCGAGCAGCAGGACTGTTACCAGAAATTTCTGGTCAATAGCTGCCTGGACGAAGCCAAGAAGCGCCGGACCACAGCCCTGATCGAGGCGCGAAACCTTGACCTTCCGGCGCGCGATTTTCAGCGTGAAGCCAAGCGTGCCAACGTTGAAGCAAAAGAGGAACAGCGTGCCGCCAACGCGCCACGCCGCGCCGCAGAGCAGGCGGAACAGGCCGCAAACTATCGCGCCGATGAATCGGCCAAGACTGCTGAACTCGAGAAAAAGATTGCCGAAAAAGAAAAAATGGCGGTCGAGGGGCGACAGAAAACGGCAGCCAACCAGGCACGGCGACAGGCCAAACAGGAACAGCGGGCAAAGCGGGATGCCGAACTGGCGGCAAGGAGAGCGAGCAAACAATAGGCTGAGAGTTTGCAAAAAAATATTGCTGCCTGATTTCCACGCTCGTCACCCCGGCGGAAGTGACTGAGAAATTGCAGATCCCTGAATAATGGGTTTGAGGGTCAGCGCGGGCTTGAATCAATATCAATGGGCAAGGCCATTCCGCCGCTAACGATGATCAGCGTCTGGAACGGGTTCGCTTTGTTGCTGCCAGGATCGCAGAACTCATTGATTCCGACCAGTTCGCTCTGGCAGCAAACCTGAATCGTGGCCGGTGGCGGGCGCGACAGGCTGGATAGGGTGCTGACGAACTCGGTGGCGGCGGTCGGTGGCGGAAAAGCCGTGGCGATCGTGCCGGTGATGTCGGCACTGGTCGTTCCGGTGGTCGAGGCCAGCGCGTAGTTGCCAGCTCCGGCGCCACTAAGGCTGGCGCCGCTGACGTTCACCAGCTTGCCGACGCCGACAGTGGGGTCGATGAAGGCGGCACTGCGGTTGATTGTCAGGACCTCGGCGCCGAGGCGGTCATCACTGGTCGTCACGGTCGCGGCGACGGTGCCGTCGTAGGCTTTATTGACGCCGCTGTAGTTGACGGTGAGGGGGCGCGGGGTGATTGTCGCGGCTGCCGGCCCCTGAATGACGATGCTGTAGTTTGCGGCATCAGCGCCGGCCAGGGACAGGCCACTGTAGGTCACGGTCGTTGCGGTGGCGACGTCCTTGCTATTGTAGGTTCCGGTCGCGGTGCCAGAGAGGCTCACCGTGTCGCCGGTGTAGGCCTTGCCATCGGCCGTCGTTCCGGCGCCCGGAGCTTCGGCGGCAGCGAGTGCGGCAGCACCGCCAACCACGGCATTCGTGGTGGCGTCATAGACCTTGCTCGCTGGGACCGTGAGGCCGCTCATGCTTAGGTCCTTGGGCGTGATGGTGGCCGCTGCCGGACTTTGTGTGACGAGGCTGTAGTTGGTCGCCTCGGCGCCGGCCAGGGACAGGCCGCTGTAGGTCACGGTCGTCGCCGTTGCGACGTCTTTGCTGTTGTAGGTTCCGGTCGCGCTACCCGAGAGGCCGACGGTGTCGCCGGTGTAGGCCTTGCCATCGGCCGTTGTGCCAGCGCCGGGGGCTTCGGCGGCGGCCAGGGCGGCGGCACCACCGATGACGGCTGCCGTGGTTGCGTCATAGACTTTGCTTGCCGGGACACTAAGGCCGCTCATGCTCAGGTCTTTGGCAGTGATTGTCGCGGCTGCCGGACTTTGTGTGACGAGGCTGTAGTTGGTCGCCTCGGCGCCGGCCAGGGACAGGCCGCTGTAGGTCACGGTCGTCGCCGTTGCGACATCCTTGCTGTTGTAAGTGCCGGTTGCGCTACCCGAGAGGCCCACCGTATCGCCGGTGTAGGCTTTGCCGTCGGCCGTTGTTCCAGCGCCGGGGGCTTCGGCGGCGGCGAGTGCTGCGGCACCACCGACCACGGCTGCCGTAGTGGCGTCATAGACCTTGCTCGCCGGGACCGTGAGGCCGCTCAGGCTCAGGGCCTTGGGCGTGATCGCGCCGACATTGCCATTAATGGTGCTGGACGCCAGTTGATAGCCATAAACCGGCAGGGCGCCGTCCAGCGTACTGGCGATGGCGACGCCGGTCACCGTGACGGTCTTGCCGCCAATGGCGGCGTGCCGGGTGTCGTAGGTGCCGCTCGCGGGGTTGTTCAGGCTGATACTGTCACCGTCGATGGCGCCGTTGCTGGTGTAATTAGCCCCGGCCAGCGTGGCCGTGGTGGTGGCGTCATAGACCTTGCTCACGCTGCCGGTCAGCGCCGCGCTGATCACCGGTGCGGTGGTGTAGAGCAGCCCGTTGCCACTGCCTTGCACCGCACTGACGCCGTAGTTGGCGTTGTATTGCTTGAAGGCGTAGGGCAGGCCATTGCGCGTGTCGCTGGCCGGGTTCCCCGACCATACCAGCCAGCGGCCGTTCGGGGTTGTCAGGGCGCTAGCGCCGACGGTGTTCACAAAACTCAGGGCGGAGAGTTGCAGGGCGTCGCCAAGCGCCGTCGAGGTGATTCCGGCATTGAGCGTCATGACGTTGCCGGCGATGAGATTGAGCTGGCCGGCGACGCTCACCGCGCTATTGACGGTGAGGTTGTTGCTCGCTTGCAGCGTCACCGTGCTGCCGGCGATTGCCGCGCTACTGAGCGCCGTCGGGCTTAGCGTGGTGCTGCCCAGCGAATTGTTGACCAGCGTCGCCAGATTTGAGGGGTCGGCGACCAGCCAGACGGCGCCGGCGTCGACGATCGCGCCATTGTCCCAGTTTGGACTGCTCACCACGTAGTTGCTGTTGGCGAGCGTCGTGATGCCGCCATTGCCGACCTGATCGATGGCTGTGCTGCCGACTAGCGAATTGGCGCTGGTCACCGCACCGCTGATGCCGGTTGTGCCCTTGCCCAAGGTTACCGCGCCGGCGTCGACGATCGCGCCCTTGTCCCAGTATGGACTGTTCACCACGTAGTTGCCGTTGGCGAGCGCCGTGATGCCCCAATTACCCACCTGATCGTTGGCTGTGATGCCGACCAATGAATTGGCGCTGGTCACCGCACCGTTGATTCCGGTCGTGCCGTTGCCCCAGGTCGCCGCGCCGACGCTGGCGATCGCGCCGTTGTTCCAGGAGATACTGCTCACGACATAGTTGCCGTTGATCAGTGCCGTGACGCCATTATTGCCCACCGCATCGTTGGCCGTGCTACCGACCAGCGAATTGGCGCTGCTCACGGCGCCGCTGATGCCGGTCGTACCGTTGCCCCAGGTCACGGCGCCGGCGTCGACGATCGCGCCATTGTCCCAGTTTGGACTGCTCACCACGTAGTTGCCGTTGGCAAGTGCTTTGATAATGGCACTGCCCACCTGATCGTTGGCCGTGGTTCCGACCAACGAATTAGCGCTGGTCACAGCGCCGCTGATGCCTGTCGTGCCGTTGCCCCAGGTCACGGCGCCGACGTTGACGATGGCGCCATTGTCCCAGTTGGGACTGCGCACCAGGTAGTTGCCGTTGGCAAGTGCTTTGATAATGGCATTGCCCACCTGATCGTTGGCCGTGGTTCCGACCAACGAATTAGCGCTGGTCACAGCGCCGCTGATGCCTGTCGTGCCGTTGCCCCAGGTCACCGCGCCGGCGGAGGCGATCGCGCCGTTTCTCCAAAATGGGCTGTTCACCACATAGTTGCCGTTAGCGAGCGCCGTGACGCCAACGCCCACAAGATCATTAGCCGAGCTGCCGACCAGCGAATTGGCGCTGGTTACGGCGCCGCTGATGCCCGTCGTGCCGTTGCCCCAGGTCGCGGCGCCGGTGCTGTTCCAAAAATAACTGCCCACCACGTAGTTGCCGTTGGTGAGCGCCGTGACGCCGCCAATGCCCACCTGGTCGCTGATCGAGCTGCCGACCAACGAATTAGCGCTGGTCACCGCACCGCTGATGCCCGTCGTACCGTTACCCCAGGTCACCGCGCCGGCACCGAGGGTTGCGCCGTTTTTCCAGGTTGAACTGATCACTACGTAATTGCCATTCGTCAGTGCCGTGACGCCATTACCGCCCACCGCATCGTTGGCCAAGCTGCCGACCAACGAATTAGCGCTGCTTACCGCACCACTGATGCCCGTCGTGCCGCTGCCCCAGGTCGCGGCGCCAGCGTTGCTGATCCCACCCTTATCCCAGTTGGCACTCACTACTACGTAGTTGCCGTTGGTGAGTGCCGTGATGCCGCTATTGCCTACCCGATCGTTGGTCGCGCTGCCAACCAGCGAATTGGCGCTGGTCACTGCGCCGCTGATCCCGGTCGCGCCGTTGCCCCAAGTCACCGCGCCGGCGTCGACGGTCGCGCCATTGTCCCAGTTGGAGGTGCTCACCACGTAGTTGCCGTTGTTCAGCGCTATGATGCTTGCATTGCCCACCTGATCACTCGCTGTGCTGCCGACCAGTGAATTGGTGCTGCTCACCGCGCCGCTGATGCCGGTCGTGCCGTTGCCCCAGGTCGCTGCGCCGGCGTTGACGATCGCACCGTTGTCCCAGTTGGGACTGCGCACCACGTAGTTGCCATTGGTCAGCGCCGTGATACCGCCGCTTCCCACCTGATCGCTGGCCGTGCTCCCGACCAGCGAGTTGGCGCTGCTGACGATGCCGCTGACGCCGGTCGTGCCGCTGCCCCAGGTCGCAGCGCCAGCGTTGGCGATCGCGCCGTTTTTCCAGGTGGAACTGCGCACCACGTAGTTACCGTTGCTCAGCGCCGTGATGCCGCCAACACCCACCTGATCGCTGGCCGTACTCCCGGTCAGCGCCGAGATCAGCGCCCCGGTGCTGCCGTTGTAGAGGTAGGCCGCCCCGGCATTCGCCGCGCCGAAGCTGTCGTTCGGGCTCGCCACGGCGATATTGCCGCCGCTCAGCACAACGACCCCGCCACTGACCGCCCAGCCGTGCGTCTCATTGGCCGCCGGATCGGGGTTGGCCAGATCGAGGTAGAAGAGCGCCGGTGCGCTGTTGTCGATAATCAGGTTGGTCGGGTCGAAGAGGGCGTGGCCGCCGGTGCCGGCGTCGGTCTGGCCGCCGTAGCAGAGGTTCTGCTTGCCCGAGACTTCGATGAAACCTGCGGCCCCGGTCTTGGCGCTGCCGTAGTAGCGGGTGTCCTGGTCCGACCAGACGACGATCTTCCCTTGACGGCCCTGGGCGCTCAGGGTGGTGTAGGGGTTGACGATCGTCGTCTGGGCGTTGGCGATGTCCGGATTGGCGCCGTGGGCGTCGCCGCCGATCAAGACGCTGCCGCCCTGCGCGCTGCCGTCGGCGCTGATCGTCGTCGCCGACAGCGTCAGTTGCGGGGCGGTGACGCTGACTTTCCCTCCGCTCTGGCCGTTGGCGCTAACGCTGCCGGAGAGGAAGGCGGCGTGGCCGCCACTCAGGTCGACCGTGCCGCCCTGGCCGCTGCCGGCGTTGGCGCTGATCTCGCCGGCGGCGGTCTGGATCAGGGTGCCTTCAGCGGTGAGGTGGATGTGGCCGCCGCGGCCTGCACCGTCGGCACGGACCACGCCGGCTTGCAGCAGGCTGCGGCCGTTGAGGTCAATCGTTCCGCCGTTGCTGCTCTCCGTGCTGCCCGAGGCATCGAGTGTGCCGGTATTGACCACCAGGTCGCCACTTAAGCGAATGACGCCATTGTCGGTGCTGATGCCTCGAGCCTGGACGATGCCGGTGGTGTTGACCACCCCGCTCAGGAGCTGATCGGCGGCGCGTGCGGTGAGGATGACCTGGCCGCCGTCGGCTTGGATCACCTGGCGGTTTTCAACAAGGCTGTTGAGCGTCCCCTGCTCGACCTGCAGAGTGAGCAGTTTGTCGCCAGCAAAGTCGAGGCTGACGCGGTTTCCCGACGCCAAAGCGACGGTGCCGAGTTTTGCGCTGATCGTTCCCTCATTGCTGACCTGGCCACCGAGCAGGGCGATGTAGCCGCCGTCGGCGGCGGAGAGGGTGCCAAGGTTGTCGATGCGCCCGCCGCTGCCGGTAAAGGTTCGCTTGCCGGCCATGAAGTCGGCCGGATCAAGGTCGAGCGTCGAGGCCGCCAGGCCGCCGACATTGACCTGCGCCCCACGGGCAAAGAGGATGCCGTTGCTGTTGACCAGAAACACCTGACCGTTGGCGTTGAGTTTGCCGTAGATCGCCGTGGCGTCCGATCCGAGTACCCGGTTGAGCGCAATGGCGCTGCGGCCTGGCTGGACGAAGTTGACGGTCTCGCTGGCGCCGATGTTGAAGCGTTGCCAGTTGATAGCGAGGTTTGCTGTGCTTTGATTGACGATCAGGGTGTCTGGCGTCTGGCTGATGGCACCGCTGCCGCCGACGATGACGCCATCAACGGGCAGGGCAAAGCCGGGTCGGGCGCAGGCGATGAGCAGGGCGGCGAGCAGGCGCTTGACGGTGGGTGTGACGCCACCCCGCCTGCCGCAGCGCGCGTTCTCCGGCGCCACCACCTGCTGCCCGCGGGCGGCGCTCCAGACGATTCGGTAGCTGCGGTTCATGGTGGCATCCCTGGGGTCAGCGCTGGACGGAATCGACGTCAGTGGGCAAGGCTATTCCGCCGCCGAGGATGATCAGCGTCTGGAAAACAATCAGATAAACGAGCTAGACCCCGGCTTTCGCCGGGGTGACAAGTGTGGAAATCAGGCCGTGATGATTTTTTCACAGACTTTCGTCAACCTTGAGTTGTTTGCTACACCGAAAGCATAAGACGCAATATATCCGAACGGTATATATACCTGATCGACGGGCATGCAGAGCCGACAAAAGGGAATGTGATGCGTATTGAGTTGTAAATGTATTCTGCCTGACGCTTTAAAAAGGATGCAGCAATCGTAGCCAGCCGCGTGGGCTGCGATCGTTGTCGGCGGTCGGCGTTTCACCGCTGCGCCAAGCGAGGGTCACTTGCACGCTTAAACCGCCGTTGTCAGCATAGGTCAGCCCAAGGCCGTAGCCGGACAGGCGACGCTCATTTCTGCTGGCGGTGATCGCCGGCGAGTGCTGCAATCTGCCCTGCGCTGCATCGTTGAACAGCGAGACCTGCCAGTTGGGCGTCGGGGTGTAGCGCAGTTCGACGGTGCTCACCCAGCCGTCGTCGACCGGCGCTTCGCCTTGCGGGTAGGCACGCACGGCGCTGCTGCCGCCAAGGCTGTACTTTTCGGAGTTGTCGAGGTTTTTCTGCGTGGCCTGGCCGCTGATCTGCCCATAGAGGTTCCAGGCATCGGCCAGCCGCTGGGTGCGCGCGAACTGCACCATGCTCTTGCTGTAGTTGCCCTCGGTGCGTACGGTGGCGGCGTCGATTGCCTGGGCGGCCGGATCGAGGCTTAGCTTGCCGGCAACGGCGGTGAGCGACCAGTTGTTTAGCCCGCCGCCGCCGAGGCCGTCGGTGCGGCTACCGGATAGCCCAGTCTGCCAGACGTCCAGCGTCCGGTTGACGATGCTTGCGCTGGCGTCGACGCGGTCATCGAGTTGTTTGTGGTCATAGGCCAATTGCGCGTTGATGTTGCTAAAGCGCGAGCGCAATAGCGGATAGATGGCGTAGATGCTGCCGATCCGGGCCGTTCCGTGCGCTTTCAGTGGTGCAAAGTTCTCCAGCAGGCTGTAGTCCATCGACGAGGCGGCGACGCCGACGGTGAGCCCTTGTTGCCTGAGTGGCACCTGCCAGGCCAGGCGACCATAGTGGAAGCCTCGACCGCCGCCGAGCAGGCGCAGATCAAGGCTGTCGCCCAGATGCAGCGGGCTGTTGAGGCTCAAGCAGGCGCCCAGGCGGTACTCGCCGCTGTAACGATTGCCCTCATTGTCCAGGCTGACGTTGCCGGCAAGCAGACCTTTCCGGTCGCTCATCTGGATGTCGAGCTCGCTCGTGCCGACCGAGACCCCGGGGCGGATGGTGGCCTGCGCGTCGCTGCCCGGCAAGTCGTTGAGTAGCAGCAGGCTACGTTCCAGGGTTGGGTTGTAGAGTGGGCGGTCAAGTGGCAACTCGGCCAGATGACTTTGCACCGTGGCGTCGGTGTGGCGTGATTCATTGCGCCAGTTGATGCGGCTGATGCGTCCCTCAAGCACGGTCATTTCAAGCTGGCCCTGCGCTACTTCCTGTGCCGGGAGATAGGCGCGGGCGAGCAGGTAACCGTGTTCCCGGTAGTGCGCGGTGATGCGCTCGGCAAGAGCTTGCAGTTCGGCAAAGGTCATTTGTCGACCGGCGATGGCTCCGTTACCCGGCGGCGTCCCAGCTTCCGGCTCCAGCGCAGGGGCGATCAGTTCCTGCAATTGCGCTTCGCTGAACGCCGTATTGCCGGTGATGCGAATACGGGAAACCATGATCCGCACTTCACTGTCCGGCACGATCTCTACCTTGTCGACCGGCGTCACAAAGACCGGCGACGGATTGCTCGGGGGAAGCGGGGCAAACGGCGCGCTGGGCAGCAATTGCCCGGCATCGGGCGGTTGCGCGGCAAATAGTTGTTGCGAAGCGACGACCGCAGCGAATGCTAGGACAAATCCGGTACGGGAGAGCTTTCTCTGTTGGTGATGCACCCTATCTGCGCCCTGTGATTTATTTATTCATTTGTTGTGTATGCCCGATAGTTTGAAACCTAACGATCAAATCCAGTTCTGTCAATAAGTAATAAACAATATCAACAAGATAGAATGTTTATTTAATGCGATTTATAAACCGTTTCGGCAAATCGTTTCTGGCAACTGGGAGCGCGCGAATTCTGCAACAACTGAGTGTCATTACCCCGGGGCCAGTGAAAAAAAATGGGCGCCGAGGGCGCCCAAAGGGGGATCTGCTGCGGGGTGGCTTAGTGGTGGTAGGCCGTTTCGCCGTGCGAAGTGATGTCCAGCCCTTCACGCTCTTCCTCTTCAGGTACGCGTAGGCCAATGACCATGTCAACAATTTTGTAAGCGACCAGGGAAACCACGGCGGACCACACAATGGTTGTGCCGACGCCCCACAACTGGCTGATTACCTGCGCAGCCATGTCGTAGTCGCCGACCTTGTTGGCTACGTAGTCATAGACACCGGTGCCGCCCCACGACGGGGAGCAGAAAATCCCGGTGAGAATGGCGCCGAGCATGCCGCCGACACCGTGGACGCCGAACACGTCGAGCGAGTCGTCAGCGCCGAGCAGGTGCTTGAGGCCATTGACGCCCCACAGGCAGATGATGCCAGCCAGCAGGCCGATGATGATGGCCCCCTTGACACCGACGAAGCCAGCGGCCGGGGTGATGGCTACCAAGCCGGCGACGGCGCCGGAAGCAGCGCCGAGCATCGAGGGCTTGCCCTTGATCATCCATTCGGCCAACATCCAGGACATCGCCGCGCAGGCTGTGGCCACCCAGGTATTGACCATCGCCAGAGCCGCGGCGCCATTGGCTTCGAGCGCCGAACCGGCGTTGAAGCCGAACCAGCCGAACCACAGCAGCGATGCGCCGATCATGGTGAAGGTTAGGCTGTGCGGGGCCATCGACTCCTTGCCGTAACCGACACGTTTGCCGATCATGAAGGCGCCGATCAGGCCGGCTACTGCGGCGTTGATATGCACCACGGTACCGCCAGCGAAGTCGAGAGCGCCCTTCTGGAACAGGAAGCCTGCCGTCTTGCCCGCCACCTCTCCTGCTGCTGCGTCAATGTAGGCATCCGGACCGGCCCAATACCAGACCATGTGCGCCATTGGCAGGTAGGAGAAAGTGAACCACAGGACCATGAAGGCCAGGATGGCAGAGAACTTGGCCCGCTCGGCGAAGGCGCCGACGATCAGCCCGCAGGTAATTGCTGCGAAGGCGCCCTGGAAGATGACATAGGCAAGCTCAGAGATGGCCACGCCCTTGCTGAAGGTTGCCGCCACGGAATCGACGGTCATTCCATTCAGGAATCGCTTGTCCAGGGTACCGAAGAAGTTGCCTCCTTCAGTGAAGGCCACCGAGTAGCCGTAGACCACCCAGAGCACACTGATCAGCGAGAAGGTGACAAAGACCTGCATCAGCACCGAAAGCATGTTTTTCGAGCGGACCAAGCCGCCGTAGAACAGTGCCAGACCGGGGATTGACATCAGGATGACTAGCGCGGCGCTGACCATTAACCACGCATTGTCGCCCTTGTTTGGGACCAATACCGGTGCGGCATTGGCAGGTGCGGCGGGTGCAGCGGCGGCACTGGCCGCCGCCGGTGCTGTTCCAGTGGCCGCCGGAGCCGCCACCGCTTTGTCTTCTGCCCATGACGGCGCGGCCAGGGTGACGGCGCCGAGCAGGGCAAGTAGTGCCAAGAGGTTTTTCATGATTCTCTCCTCACAGGGCGTCCTCACCGGTTTCGCCGGTGCGGATGCGGATGACTTGTTCAATATCGAAGACAAAGATCTTGCCGTCGCCAATTTTTCCCGTACCGGCCGATTTTTCGATGGCCTCGATCACCTGACCCAGAATCGAATCCTTGATCGCCGCCTCGATTTTTACCTTGGGCAGAAAATCAACAACATACTCGGCGCCACGGTAAAGTTCGGTGTGGCCTTTCTGACGACCGAAGCCTTTGACTTCGGTGACCGTGATGCCCTGAACGCCAATGACGGAAAGCGCTTCACGCACTTCGTCAAGCTTGAAGGGCTTGATGATTGCGGTAACCATTTTCATGATGATCTCCAATTCTGGGGCGGATCAAACCGCCCCGGTTAAGCGAAATCCGGATTAAAAGGTCTTGCTGAAGGACAGCAAAGCCACTCCCTTGCCCAGGTCCTTGTTGTGAGTGTTGTGGTAAGGCTGGCCCACATCACCCTTGGCATCGGTATCCCAGTATGACAAGCCAATGACGCCAAAGCCGATGTCCTTGGTAACGCCAACCCTATAGTCGGTGTAGGAGGCGTCGGAGAGATGCTTGATCTTCTGGTGACCAACGTGGCCGAGAAGGCCCCAGCCTTCGCCGAGGTCATAGTTGGCATTCAGCTCAAGGTAATCGCTACCACGCGTTTTTTCACCGTTGGTGCCAACCCAGCCGAAGATGTTTTTCGAAAAAACGTAGGAATATTTGACGCTCAACCATTTCCAGCCCAGCGCGCCATAAACTTCCTGGGTATCGGCCTTGGTGAAACCTGCGACGTAACTGCCCGGGTAGTTATAGGTCAGCACGCCGACGTCGTAATTGAAGTCGCCGCCGCCAAAGGTGTTTTTGAAGCCGCCGTAGGCGTCAATTTCGATCGAGGAGCTGTTGCCTGGGACATCGCTCAACCACGAGATGTTCGATGCCCACACGCCGACGTAGAGGCCGCTGCTGTGCGTATAGTCAAATCCACCCTGAATGGCAGGTTTGCGGTTGGTTTGCGCAATGCCGCGATAGATGTACTCGCTGGCCAGTGAGACATTGCCGGTAAAGGGGCTGGCCGGTACGGCAGCAGCATCGGTCGGAGCAGCGGTCTGGGCCATGGCCGGAGCAGCAAAGACGGCAAGCAGAAGGGTGGCTAGCAGAGTGATTTTCATAAAGAACTCCTCAAACAAGTAACGAAGGGATTTATAACTTTTGCATGTACCTATAAGCATTTACCGTGCCATATATATAAACAATACAAATCAATTGCTTGTCTGTTCGAATTAAATGACTCGGCGGGGTGATGCACACTACTGACGCATGAGATTGAATGCTTGCACCAAGGCGGTGCCGGGTCGGCAGCGCGCAGCGCTGTGCTAAACTCGACCGGCACAGAAAACCGTTTCAGGAAAGATAACCGCCATGCTCGACCCCCAAGTATTTGAGGACTTCAGTACCCGCCTGAGCGCTCTCATTGCGGCCAGCCCGGTCGCCGACATCGAGAAAAATGCCCGAGCGCTGCTGTCCACCTTCTTCACCAGGCTTGATCTGGTCAGCCGCGAGGAATTCGATATTCAGGCGCAGGTGTTGTTGCGCACCCGGGAAAAGCTCAAGGCGCTGGAAGAGCGGGTTAGCCGTCTGGAAAGCACTGGTGGAAACCTGGGCTGAGGCGGCGCGCGGCATATCCGCCATTTCCCGGCCATTTCGATCTCACGCCCATGCCGCTCGCCATCGTCCACAGTCGTGGCTTAGACGGACTCTTTGCTCCGGAAGTCGCTGTCGAAGTCCATCTGGCGGGAGGATTGCCCAGCGTCACCCTGGTTGGTCTGCCGGATATCGAGGTCAAGGAGGCGCGTGACCGGGTACGGGCGGCGCTACAGAATTCCGGCTTTGACTTTCCGAGCAAGCGCATCACCGTCAATCTCGCGCCCGCCGACCTGCCAAAAGAGTCCGGCCGCTTCGACCTGCCCATCGCGCTGGGTATCCTCGCTGCTTCGGGCCAGATTCCCGGCAAGGCACTGAACGATTACGAGTTTGCCGGCGAGCTTTCGCTCTCCGGTCAGTTGCGCCCGATCCGTGGCGCCCTGCCCATGGTGCTGGCCTCTGGCCATCAGGGACGCTGCTTCGTGCTGCCGGCAAGCAGCGCTCGCGAGGCCGCGCTGGCCCGCGAGGTGCGCATCCTGACCGCCAACACCCTGCTTGAAGTGTGCGCCCACCTGAGCGGGCAAGCCGAGCTGAGCGAATGCGCATTCACCTCCCCGATCGATGCGCACGCTCCGGCCTACCCAGATCTTGCCGATGTGCGCGGGCAGTCGCAGGCCCGGCGCGCGCTTGAAATTGCCGCAGCGGGTGAGCATTCCATTTTGTTCGTCGGCCCGCCCGGCACCGGCAAGTCGATGCTCGCCATCCGCCTGCCTGGTCTGCTGCCAAGCATGACGCAGGAGGCGGCGCTGGAGTCGGCCGCCGTGCTCTCGCTGGCCGGCCAGTTTTCCCCTGAAAACTTTGGTCGTCATCCTTACCGTTCGCCGCATCACACCGCGTCTTCTGCCGCCCTTGTTGGCGGCGGCAGCGTGCCGCGCCCTGGTGAGATTTCGCTCGCTCACCGCGGCGTGCTGTTTCTTGATGAGTTGCCCGAATTTGAACGCCGGGTCCTTGAATCCCTGCGTGAACCGCTTGAATGCGGCCGTATTCATATTTCGCGTGCGGCAGGACAGGCCGAGTTTCCAGCGCAGTTTCAACTCGTCGCCGCGATGAATCCCTGCGCCTGTGGTTTTCATGGCGCCGCCAGCGGCAAGTGCCGGTGCACACCGGATCAGGTGGCGCGCTATCGTCACAAGATCTCGGGCCCTCTGCTCGACCGCATTGACCTGCAAGTCGAGGTTCCGGCACTGCCGGCCGAAGCGCTGCAGAAAGCGCCGGACGGTGAATCATCGGCAACCGTCCGTGCCCGCGTTGCGCCGGCACGTGCGCAGCAGCAGGCGCGGCAGGGCAAGTCCAACGCCCGTCTGACAACCCGTGAAATCGACCTTTATTGCCAGCCCGACGCTGCCGGCGCTGCGTTGCTCAAGCAGGCGCTAACTCGCCTTAATCTCTCAGCGCGTGCTTATCATCGCGTGCTTCGGGTCGCGCGCAGCATCGCCGACCTGGCGGGCAGCACGACCATTGCTCCACACCATGTCGGCGAAGCCGTGCAGTACCGCCGCTTTGCCAAGGACTGATTTGCCCACGCCAAAAACCTCGGCACCGCGCGGCATCGCGCTCATGCTGGCCGCACTTTCGGCACTCGGCCCCTTCTCGATCGACACTTACCTGCCGTCCTTCCACGATATTGGGCAGAGTCTGCGGGCAACGCCAATCGAGGTGCAGCAGACGCTGACGGCCTACCTCATTCCCTTCGCCATCATGGCCCTGTGGCACGGGGCAATTTCCGATGCCTTCGGGCGCCGCCGCGTGATTCTCGTCACCCTGGCACTGTTCGGACTATCGGTCGCCGGCTGCCTGTTTGCCACCCGTATCGAACATCTGTGGGTGCTGCGTGCACTGCAGGGGATGTCGGCAGGGGCTGGCATCGTCATCAGTCGCGCCATCGTGCGCGATCTGTATGACGGGCCGGCGGCGCATCGCCTGATGTCGCACATGAATATGATGTTCGCCTTGGCGCCGGCCGTTGCACCGCTGATCGGCGGCCGCTTGCAAGCCTGGTTTGGTTGGCGCTCGGTATTTGCCTTCCTCGTTTTGGCGACCCTGGCGTTATGGCTGGCCTGCTGGCATCTGCTGCCTGAAACGCTGCCGTCGGAACGGCGGCAGTCGCTGCATCTTGGCTATCTGGCGCGAACCTACTGGAAGGTGCTGAGCTCGCCGGCCTTTCTCTTCGCCTGCGGCGGATTGGCACTCAATTTTGCCGGCTTCTTCATCTATGTAATGTCGGCGCCGGTCTTTCTGATGCGCCATCTGGGCGTTTCCGAGACTGGCTTTCTCTGGCTTTTCGGTCCGGCGATGGTTGGCCTGATGGCCGGTTCCTGGCTTTCGGGGCGGCTCGCCGGGAAACTGTCGCTCAGGCAGATGATAGCTCGCGGCTATCTGGTCATGGGGGCAGCGGCGCTCGGCAACGTCGCTTTGAATCTGTGGCTGCCGCCAGTGTTGCCGTGGAGCGTTGCCCCGATTCTCGTTTACACCTTCGGCATGTCGCTGGCCATGCCCTGCCTGACGCTGCTGGCGCTTGACCCCTTTCCCATGCAGCGCGGTCTGGCCGCATCCTGCCAGATGTTCCTGCAAGCCGGTTCCAATGGACTGGTGGCCGGGGTGCTGGCGCCAGCGCTGTGGGGCTCGACACTGACTCTGGCGCTCGGCATGGGCGCCCTAATGCTGCTGGGCGCGACATCGGCCTTCTTATATCGGCGATTTAGTAGTTGAAAAGAAAGTAGCTGATATTTAGCCTTAAGGCAGTGCCATTGGAATTCGTCATAATTGGCGGCTCACCCTTTTTGATTTTTCATTTTTTTGAGGATCTGTCATGTTGCAAAAACTTGCCTCTTTCGCCGGAATCCAGGGCCCGGTGGTCACCATCGTCATGGACGGCTACGGCATTCCAAAGTCGGATGCCGGCAGTGCCATTGCCGCTGCGCGCAAGCCCACCCTCGATCGCTTGTTCGCCGACTATCCGAATATCACACTGCGCGCCCACGGCACCGCGGTCGGTATGCCGTCCGACGATGACATGGGCAATTCCGAAGTCGGCCACAACGCCATCGGCGCGGGTCAGGTGTATAGCCAAGGCGCGTCCCTGGTCGCCGATGCGATTGCCACCGGCGCCATCTGGCAAGGTGCGGCCTGGCAGCAGATCGTTGCCGGCGCCAAGACCGAAGTCAACGGAAAAGCGGGGGTTATTCATTTCATCGGCCTATTCTCCGACGGCAATGTGCATAGCCACATTGACCACCTCAAGGCGATGGTGCTGCGCGCCAAGGCAGAAGGCGTCAAAGCGGTTCGCATCCATGCGTTGATCGACGGCCGCGATGTTCCGGAAACCAGCGCGCTGGACTACCTTGAGCCCTTCGAAGCCTTCCTCGTCGAAACAAATACCGGCGGCTTCGATGCGCAAATTGCTTCGGGCGGCGGTCGCATGAACATCACCATGGATCGCTACGACGCCAACTGGAGCATGGTCGATAAAGGTTGGCACACCCACGTGCTTGGCGAAGGGGCGCAGTTTGCCAGCGCCTCGGCGGCGGTCAAGGCCTTGCGCATCGAGTTCCCGGGAACGATCGACCAGGATCTCCCGCCATTTATCATCGCCACCGACGGCAAGCCGGTCGGTACTATCGAGGATGGTGATTCGGTGGTTTTCTTCAACTTCCGTGGCGACCGTGCCATCGAAATCAGCCGCGCCTTCGAGGAAGAGAATTTCGACAAATTCGACCGCGTGCGCGTGCCGAAAGTGACCTACGCCGGTATGCTGCAATATGACGGCGATTTAAAACTTCCAAAGCGTTTTCTGGTCAACCCGCCGTCCATCCTGGACACCTCGGGCGAGTGGTTTTCCAAGGGTGGGATCACGCAGTTTGCCTGTTCCGAGACACAGAAATTCGGCCATGTGACCTACTTCTGGAACGGTAACCGTTCCGGCAAGTTCGACGGAGAAACCTATCAGGAAGTGCCCAGCGACGTGGTTCCCTTCGAACAGCGGCCGTGGATGAAAGCCGCTGAAATTGCCGATGCCATGATAGCGGCGCTCAAAAGCGGGAAGTACCGCACCCTGCGCTGTAACTTTGCCAACGGCGATATGGTCGGCCACACCGGTAATTTCCGTGCCGCGACGATGTCGATCGAGGCCGTGGATCTGGAACTTGCGCGCATCCTGCCAGTCATTGACGCGATGGGCGGCGTCGCGCTGATTACCGCCGACCACGGCAACGCTGACGAAATGTACGAACTCGACAAGAAGACCAAGCAGCCGGCGCAGAACAAGGATGGCTCGTTCAAGGCCAAGACCGCGCACACCCTGAACCCGGTGCCGCTGATCCTCTACGACAACGTGACTGGAGGCAGACTCGGCCTCAAGCACATCGCTACAGCCGGGCTGTCCAATATCGCGGCGACAACGGCCAATCTTCTTGGTCTTGAGAAACATGCCAAGTGGGACGAAAGCCTGCTTGAAATAAACACGCATCCGGCTAAAGGCTAAAGCCGGCAGGCATCTGGTATTAGGGTAAATTTATTCTGCCGCTAACCCATCGTGCGGCATTTGTTAACCCATCCTCGCGGCCAGTTGGCGGAATTCATTCATGCTCATCAGTAGCCCGCCTCTTTCTGGTGCCGGAATGCCAAGACATACACCGCATCGTCAGTCGCTTCATGGCGGTACAGGGCCACATAGCCGGAATCCCCGAAGGCAATCACCAACTCGCGCAGCTCTGGCATTTCAGGGAACGGTCGACCAATGTCGGGCGCTGTTTCCAGCAGCAGGAATTGCTGCTCGATGGCCTGGCCGGCCCGCTTGGCTGCTTCCGGGGCCTTGGCGGCCAGAAACTGCCGACATCGTTCCAAGCCTACCACCGCGCCTTCAGTGACAATTACTTGTGGCACACAGGCACCGCTTTTTCGTCTTCGGTTCCCCAGGTGTTCAACCATGTGCGCACTTCCTGGCCCGTCAGGTGCTGACCGGTTTCCTGATAGGCCGCCCAAGATGCCAAGGCTTCCTGCTTGAAGTTCTCGCGGGCTTCCTCGCGCTCGACGTATTGCTGGATGGCTTCGAGCATGATCCAGTGGGCCGAGCGGCGGCGCTGGCCAGCGAGGTGCTGAACGCGACCTTTGAGGGTGTCTTCGATCTTGAGGGACGTTGCCATATTGGGCCTCTTATCACTTAGTAATACTAAGTGATAATGTAGCCTCTCCGCCCTTGTCCGTCAAACGAACGTCTAATGGCCGCGCCCAAACACACACCCGGCTAAAGGCTAAAGCCGGTGGGCATCTGGTATCGGGAGTGCCGGCTTAGGCCATGGGCAGTATTTGAACTTGGCCTCAGAATTCTAAACAGTTACTATTTGTCATAACAGCCCATTCACTTCGGAGTTGATCTATGCCAACCGCCGGGGAACGCAACCGAGATCATCCCCAGCCACCCGTTCAGGATGTGCGTGCGCGAAATCCAGGAACAGATCGGCGTCAAGGAGCCAATATGAAAAAATCGATTTTCTATCTCCTGCTTCTGGCCTTCGCCCTGCTGCCAGGCATCAGCGCGGCAGCGACCAAGTACTGGATCGGTTCGGCGGGCGGCGCCTTCAGCACCGCCGCCAACTGGACGACGACAGCAGGCAGCGCCTGCGGCGTCAATGCCAATACCACCGCCCCCGGGGCCGGCGACATTGCCGCCTTCGTCAGCGATTGCACCAATTCCGCAGTGATCAGCGGCGCCGCGAGCGTCGCCGGCATCAATATGGCTGCCGGCAGCCTGACACAGAATACCGGTCAATCTCCCACTCTCACCGTCGGCGCCTCAGGCTTTACCCAATCGGGCGGCAGTTTCACCGGCGGCAACACGGCGATCAGTCTCGGCGGTCTGGACATCAGCGGGGGAAGCTTTACCAGCACCAGCGGAACGCTGACCATGGGCGGTAATTTCTCACTGAGCAGCGGGACATTCAGCCACAACAATGGCACCTTTAAATTTTTCTACAATGCCGCTTCCCAAGCGTTAAGCTTCAGCGGCACGCAATCGTTGTACAACGTGACGGTTGGCGGCGGCGCGAACTCGTATTCAAATACGCTTACCCTGGCCGGCGGGACAACGCTGACCGTGAAAGGCACCTTGTCTTTTGCCGGCCTTGTAGTCGCCCCGGATATCATCAATGGCGGAGCGATCATCGCCGAGGGTGATCTCATCCAGAGCACCTACGGTACCACAGGCAGCACCGTGGTGACGGTTGCAGGAAGCGGCACACAAACGTTAACGGGGGGAGGAGGTGTGACCGCGAATTTGCCGCCGCTGATCATTAACAAGCCTGCCGGTACCCTGACGCTCGTTGGCACCATTACCACGTTAAACAATTGGACCTATATCGCCGGAACGCTGGATGCCGGAACCAGTACACTGAAATTCTTCAAATCGAACAGCATGGACAACTCTTTGACGCTGTCCGGTACGCAGTCGTTGTACAACGTGACGGTTGGCGGCGGCGCGAGCTCGCATTCAAATACGCTTACCCTGGCCGGCGGGACAACGCTGACCGTGAAAGGCACCTTGTCTTTTGCCGGCCTTGTGGTCTCCCCAGATATCATCAATGGCGGAGCGATCATCGCCGAAGGCGATCTCATCCAGGGTGCCTACG
>NZ_JAPUVO010000082.1 GCF_029255185.1 Propionivibrio sp. | reverse complement strand
TTATGCACATCCAGCCCCACGTACTTGCTAAACTCTTTCATGACCTGCCTCCCTCAATTTAGGCTCTGCGCCTACGGTTGAACAAACCCCAAGCGTAACCCTCGTCGCTTGAGGTGTGGCAGGTCAATACATGATGTCTAATCTGCCTTGCGGCGTTCCACTACTCTTTCTTTGAGGTGTTCGTTTGATTGATCTGCATTGTCATTTGCTCCCCGGTATCGACGATGGATCGCCTGATATGCAGGTGTCACTAGCGATGGCCCGCGCGGCTGTCGCCGATGGCATTGTGATAACGGCCTGCACCCCGCATATTTACCCGGGTCTTTACGATAACTCGCGGCAGACTATCGAATGGTCGATTGAGGCACTGCGTAATGCGTTGGCTGAGGAAGAGATTCCGCTGCAACTTGTCATCGGAGCCGACACGCATCTTGTTCCGGGCTTGCTCGGTCGTTTGCGGAGCGGGGCCGTGCCGACCCTCGCTGGGTCGGCCTACCTGCTCCTTGAACCGGCGCACCATGTCGCCCCGCCGGGGTTTGAGCAATCCGTGTTCGAGCTGGTTGCGGCAGGGTATATTCCAGTCATCACCCATCCCGAACGCCTGAGTTGGATTGGCGATCACTACGATGTGTTCAAACGACTGGTTGAGCGGGGCGCCTGGATGCAGATCACCTCCGGCAGTCTGACTGGTCGATTCGGCTCGGATGCCCGTTACTGGGCCGAAAGAATGCTTGATGAAGGATTGGTTCACCTGCTCGCTACCGATGCCCACGGACTGGGCAACCGCCCTCCGCTGCTTGCCGAAGGGCGCCACGCGGCTGAGAAATGGGTCGGCGCCGAGGAAGCGGTAAGATTAGTCCTTGATCGCCCCCAGTGTATAATCGACGACCTAGCGCCGAGTAGCACTCCTCCGCCCGGTGGCAAGTCGAAAAATCGTCCCGGATGGTTGGGTCGGCTATTCGGTCGGTAGTCGCTGGCTGAAAATGACGTTGTGGTACGGAGGTGGGTATGAGATTTTACTGCTTATTGCTGCTGGTGGCTTTTTTCGCGGGTTCAGTGCATGCCGACCCGTCGTTGCCAGCGTTGACTTCACGCGTCGAGACGGCTTCCCTGCCTGCCGGGCAGAACGTCGATGCGCTGCGCCCGACCGAATTGCCCGAACCATCCGACGAAGAATATCGCATTGGCGCCAACGATCTTCTTGAAATCTCGGTATTCCAGGTCAAGGAACTCGATCGTGCAGTTCGCGTCAACTCGCATGGATTGATCACTCTTTCGTTGATTGGTCCGGTCAAGGCGGCCGGCTTGTCAGCCACCGAGCTTGAAGCGCGGATTGCCGAGAAGCTGAAAGAATCCTACCTGCAGGATCCCCAGGTTAGCGTCTTCATCAAGGAATACACCAGCCAGCGCGTCACCGTCGAAGGCCAGGTCGAAAAAGCAGGGATTTACCCGATCACCGGTCGCACGACGCTGTTGCAGGCCGTTGCGCTTGCTGGCGGTATGAAAGAGGTTGGCGACACCTCCACGATCCGGGTATTCCGGCTTGAGAAGAACGGTAACCGGCAGATGATTCTTTACGATCTGGATCAGGTTCGCAGTGGCGTCATCGCCGATCCCGCACTGAAAAACAATGACATTCTGGTTGTCGATAAATCGCAGGCAAAAGCCTTTCTCAGAGGGATCACCGATACCTTGCGCGGCTTCATTACCTTTGGTGCTCTTTAGACATTCACCCCGCTTGATTGCCGCGCTGCGCGGCTTTTTGGCTTTCATGAGTTTATAGTTCATCGCATATGACTCAACACGCCCAACTACCCCACGGCCAAAATTCTGAATCGTCGGTCATTGCCTTGCGCAAAGACAGTGCGCTCAGTACGCACCTCCAGGCCCCGAATCTTTCCCAGCACGACGACGATGCGATCGATCTGCGGCATTACTGGGAGATCATTCTCAAGCGTAAATGGACGATCATTTTCTTCTTTCTCATCATCGTCACTGCGGTGGCCGTCGGCACCCTGTTAATGACGCCGATCTTTCGTTCTAGCATTACCCTGCAGATCGAGCGCAACGATGCCAAGGTCGTCGAAATTCAGCAGGTCACGCCGAACGAGGGGCTCAGCGATTCGCGCGATTTTTATCAGACCCAGTACGAGTTGCTGAAAAGCCGAACGCTCGCCCAGCGCGTCATTGACCAACTTAACCTTGCCGAAAGCCTGGCGTTTACGCAGAAAAGCCGCAGCCTTCTCGACTACATCGGGATTGGCGCGCAGGAGGAAACGAAGGACACACAGCGCAGAAAAGCCGGCCAGGAGTCACCAATTGTTGGGCAGTTTTTAAAATTATTGACTATTGAACCGGTGCGCAATTCGCGCTTGGTCAAGGTGCATTTCGAGAATGCCGATGCGCAACTTGCCACCCGGGTCGTCAACGCCGTCGCCCAAGCCTATATTGCGCTCAATCTCGAGCGCAGAATGGATGCTTCTTCCTACGCCAAGACCTTCCTGCAGGAACGCCTGGAGCAGGTCAAGGCCAAACTCGAAGACTCCGAAAAAAACCTCAACAAGTTCGCCCGCGAGCAAGAAATCATCAAAGGTGACGAAAAACAGTCGAGTGTCGATAGCCAGACTCTGCAGGAATTCACTGTGGCACTGGCCAAGGTGCAACAGGAGCGCATCCAGTCAGAATCGGTCTATACCCAGATGAAAGCGGCCAAAACCCAAGGTATTCCGGAAGTCCTGCTCAACCCGACAATACAGCGCCTCAAGGAAACCAAAGCCAAGCTTGAAGCCGACTATCAGGATGGCCTCAAGACCTACAAGCCCGGCTACCCGAAGATGATGCAGCTCGAGGCGCAAATCGCTGAACTGCAAGCCAAGATCAATGAGGAAGTGGATAACGTCCGTTCGTCCATCACCTCCTCCTATGAAGCGGCCAAGAGCAAGGAATCGATGATTTCGGCCAAGCTGCAACAGGCCAAGTCGTCGATGCTCGGTTTGCAGGATCGGAGCATTCAATACAACGTGCTCAAGCGCGAAGCCGACACCAACCGCCAGCTTTACGAGGGCCTGCTCCATCGCTACAAGGAAGTCGGCGTTGCCGGCGGCATCGGAATCAACAATATTGCCATTGTTGATAAGGCCGAGATTCCCAACCATCCGTTCAAGCCCAAGCTTGCCATCAATCTCCTGGTTGCCGCCTTTCTTGGCTTGTTTGGCGGCATCGCGCTGGCTTTCCTGTTCGAGCATCTGGATGACACCGTCAAGCACGGTGAGGATCTCGAACGCGAGTTGCACCTGCCCCTGCTGGGCCTGATCCCCTACCTCAAGAACGCCAGCGACATCAGCAAGGAACTGGCTATGGAGCTGGTCAATGACCCGCGTTCGGCCTTTGCCGAAAGTTTCAGGTCGCTGCGCACGTCGCTGCAATTCTCCACGCCGACCGGGGTGCCCAAGGTTCTGATGGTGACCAGCAGTTCGATGGGCGAGGGCAAGAGCACCACGGCCTTGAGCCTGGCCATTGCCTTTGCGCAAGCGGGCAAGAACGTGCTGTTGATCGACGCTGATTTGCGCAAGGCATCGCTACACAAGAAGCTCGGCATGAGCAATGAAAGGGGCCTGACCAACCTGCTGGCCGGCGAAGCCCAAGCCGCCGATGTCACCTCGACTACCCCGGTGCCGCAACTCTATGCCATGTTCTCCGGGCCTCTGCCGCCCAACCCGGCCGAACTGCTTTCCAGCGCAAAAATGGCTACTTTGCTGTCGCTTGCTTCTGAAAAATTTGATCAGGTCATCATTGACGGGCCACCGGTACTTGGCCTGGCAGACGCTCCGCTGCTCGGCAGCCTGGCCGAAGCCACGGTCATGGTCTGCGAGTTCGCCGCGACACGCCGAGGCTACGCCAAAGACGCCATCAAGCGATTGCGCGCGACCCGGACCCACATTCTCGGCGGCATCATCACCAAAGTGGATGCTTTCGGGCGCGGTTATGGCTACTACCAGAACAACTACTACTATTACGATGGCTCACCCGAGGCCAAAGCTCAGCGGCAGTCCGCCTGAGTACGCGCATGTCGTCGAACGCTCTTCTGGAACAGGCGCTGGCCTTTTACCGAACACCGGCACGTTTCCTTGATTTCAGGGATCCTGGCCGTCCCCTCGGTGGTGATGTCAGGCCCCTGCTGCGGCTTGCCGGCGGCGCCACGCCTGAGTCCCTGAAGCTAGCGCCGGGCCTTGCCAGCACCAATGAATGGCAGGCCGCCGCCCGATTTTTTGTCGAGCAGGTCCTGCTGGCGCCGGGGGCAGATTATTATCGATTGCATGGCGTCACGGTGCGGGCCACGGATGTTGAAATAAAGGCCCACCACCGACTCCTGATGCGCTTTCTGCACCCGGATCGTGAGCACTCCGACGAGGCCTGGCACACTGCCGCCGCTGCGCGCATCAACCAGGCCTACGCCATCTTGCGTGATACGGATAAAAGAGCCCAATACAATACCCAGATTGAGTTTGAAGCGCAGAATGCCCGAGCCACGCCAAACGCGCCTTTGCTCACTCCCGCACCGGTTCGCCGGCCGATGCACGCGCGCTATCGCAGCGGCGATACCCCATTGCAGCGCTATGTGTGGCGTCATCTGCCGCAGGTTTCTCTGGCCGTATTGGTGGTCGTGGCTTCAGTCTCGATCAGTTGGATCTGGCTGAGCAACGAGCCGTCCGCCGCCCTCGGTGGCGGTGACGGCGGCAGCACGATCGTCGCCCTGAAAACGTTGCCGGCAGAAACGGCTGCGGCGCCGAGTGCTGCTCCGCGCCAGGAGGTCGTGACCGACACGCCGGCTACGGAGGCTACCGTCGGTGCCGCACAACTTCAGCCAGTTGAGCAGGCCTTGACGCTCGTCGGCGGCAACTCCCGGGTGGTCACGTCTGGCGCTGCCGATGCTAACGGCATTAAGCTGCCCGCCAAGGCATCGCCACCCAGCCCACAGAAATCATCACGCCCAGCGCTTGAGATGCCGCTCGCCGTGAACCGCCATGAGCCGTCCCCGTCGCCGCTTGAGCCTGCCCCCGCCCTTGAGCTTCGCGCCGATACGAAGCTCGAAAAGCGTGCGTCCGAAGACCCCGGCAGCGTCATACCGCAGCTCGCACTTCGCTATGAACGCGGCAATCTTGAGCAGTTCATGGCCCTTTTTCACGATGGCGCACACAACGAAACCGGTGACCGCAGCAAGATCCGCAAGGATTACGAAGATCTGTTCACCTCAACGACCAGTCGCCAGCTCATTGTTTGGGATATGCGCTGGACACCCAGGGGCGAAACCGTCAAAGGCGAAGGACGTTTCCAGGCCCGCATTCAGCGACAAAACGAAAGTTTTCAGCGCCTGTACAATGGCACGCTGAATATCGAAGTTTTGGCCGAGGGGAATCCACCGCTCATCCTGGGTATCTACCATCACGTGTCCAACCAGAGCAACAACTGAACCATGCAAGCTGCCGCCAACTCTGGAGTTTCGCCTACCACGCCGGAAGACTTCCGGCCGGGTGCCCGTTTTGGTGGATTCAGTTGGCGGGAGGTTTTTCTTCTGGCGCTGGTCTCCGTTCTGGCCTGGGTAGCAATTACCGTCAATCTTTCCGACTACTTCGCGCAGGAAGGCACGCCGGAGGGGGCACGCCAGGCGCTGACCTGGTCGCGCAAACACCCCGGGGCGCTGATCGACTTGGCGCTGGAACCGGCCGCCAGCGATAACATCCTGGCCTACAAGCGCCTGCGCGACGCGGCCGCGGCACAGCCAGCCGAAGGCCGCCTGTACGCCGCGCTGGCCCAGTACGCCGATGCGCAAAAAGCCTCCGAGTTGGCGATCAAGGCCATGCAGCAGGCGGTCGAACTGGCGCCGCAGCGCACCGATGTGCGGCTCACCGCCTGGCAGTTCTGGCTGCGCAAGAACGATCCAGTCAGCGCATTGCAAGCGGCCAACGTCATACTCAACCGTAACCCGGAACTGGGCGAGAAGCTCTTCCCGCTGTTTCTTCGACTCATGGCCCACCCGCGCTCTGACGAAGCCTTCGCCAGCCTGCTCAGGTCGCCGATTCGCTGGTGGCCTGCCTTTTTTCAGTTTGTCAGTTACCAGGCGCCGAATGCCGATGTCCTGCGCGTCCTGTACTCCATGCAACTGCAAGGACCCAACCCGGTCGAGGAGACACAGCTTCGGATCTACCTCACACGCCTCCAGAATGACGGGCACTGGCTCGACGCCTATCTTATCTGGCTCGACTCGCTACCGAAAGAAGCGCTGGCCTTCGACAGCGAACTGCACAACGGTGGTTTCGAGTATGCCACGCGCAACCTCGGATTTGAATGGATCGACCAGCCAGTTCAGGGCGTGTTAGTTGGTTTTGATCCGACCTACGGAACGACCGGTGCTCGTGCTCTGCACGTTGTTTTCCAGGGTTTGCCTGCCTACTGGCGGCATTTCAACCAGTACCTGATGCTCCCTCCCGGTGAATACGGACTGCGTGGTCGCGCGCGCGTCGACAGCCTGAAGGCCGAGCGGGGTGTCCAGTGGACCATGACCTGCTTCGGCAAAGCCGAACCCCTGGCTAGCACAGAGCGATACAAGGGCTCCGCTGAATGGAGCCATTTCGTCGTCGCCTTCACAGTGCCGGAATCAGGCTGCGACGTTCAGGATCTACGCCTCGAACTGGTCGGCAAGGCCGCGCTTGACTTCGTCGCCGAAGGCCAGATCTGGTTCGACGACCTCGCCATCACCCGCAAGTAGGCAAAACTGATAAAGCATTCCCCGTCAAGCTCGTAACTAACAAGAAAGAAAGCCACAGCCAGAGCCGATTCATGACAAATATTCAAAATGCTCTTGACGAATCCGTTTCCGGCCTGATACCTTCCGGTCGTCAGTTCTTCCTATCAACACCGTTCATCTCGGGAGTAATCCAATGATTAAGACTCGACAAATCATTTTGGCCGCCGCAATCGCTGCTGCTTTTGCCGGTGATGCGCTCGCCGCAGACCAGATCGTTCTCGCTTCGCTCGGCGATGTGAACGGCAAGGTTCTGGTCAACAAGGGCAAGGGCTTCGTGAGCGCCAAGGATGGTATGGAAGTCCGCACCGGTGACCGCGTCATTGCTCTTGACAAAGCGTCCGCCAAAGTCGTCTATAGCGATGGCTGCGTGACTAACCTCAAGGAAAACAAACTGCTGACAATGGGCAGTCAGGGCTGTGAAAAACAAGCCGACAATGCCGGCTCGGAAAACCTCAAGCTGGCTCAAGCCCTCGGTGGCACGAGGACTGATATTCCCGCTGGCAGTGGCGACCTAGCCGGTGCCGGCGCAGGCGGTGCAGCAGGTGGAGCGGCTGGCTTAACCCCACTCGCCATTGCGGGCATTGTGGGTGGTGTCGCTGTCGTTGGTGTGGCGATTCACAACGCCAACAATAACGACGACACTCCGGTCAGCGCCGAGTAATTTCAGCGTGTCACTCGACTCAAAGCGCCGCGCGCCCAGTGCGGCGTTTTCATTTTTGCTGCCGTTAGCGGCGCTGTTGATTCTGGCGCCGATTTTTCGTGCGGGGAATCGCCCCTTGCCCCTGCTTGCCCTCGAGTTGTTGGCATTGCTCATCTTTGTACAAATCATCGTGCATCGCCAGTCGCCGTGGGCCAGCCTGGGTCGGGGCGAATGCCTGGCCATTTGGCTGCTCGCGGCAATCGTACTGCTCCCCCTACTGCCGGTGCCGGCCAGCATCTGGGTGACGTTACCGGGGCGCGCTCTATACGCCGAAGGACAATCCCTGTTTGGCGAGAACAGCGGTCAGCAAAGTATTTCCATCGTGCCCTTCGCCTCACAGGTGAGCGCGTTGGCGCTGCTGCCTCCGCTAGCCATATTTTTCGGCACCATCCTTTGCGCGGACCGCACGCGCCAGCAGCTCGTCTATGTGCTGCTGGCCATTGCCGGTGTTCAGGCTCTTCTTGGGCTGGTGCAGTACGGTACGCAAGACGCAATGTTTTATCTTGGCATGCTGCCGTCCTACGCCGCGCAGGGTAGCTATCCCAATCGCAACCACTTTGCCGGCCTCTTCGAAATGGCTTTCCCGCTTGCCGCCGCGCTCTTCGCCGCCAGCTTTGGCAACGCCGCACCCAAGGCGCGCCGCTATCGCAGCAAGGGTCTGCGTGGGGCATTTGCCGCCATTGGCGAAGCGCGAATCAGAGTCTATGTGCTCTACCTCCTTCTGCTTACCGTATTCGGCCTGGCGATCGTCTTCTCGCGTTCGCGCACCGGCATTGCCCTGCTGATCCTCGGCGTGATCGTGAGCGCCGCCGCCTTTGCTCCCCGCTTGGGTGGACGGCAGACCATGCGTACCGTTGGCGGTGTGATGGTGCTGCTCGGCGGCATGGCGCTTGCGGTCGGCTTGGTGCCCGTTTTGCAACGCTTTGCGGAAAACGACCCGGTGGCTGACGGCCGCTGGAGCATCGCCACCGCCACGCTCGAAGGTGTCGGCACCTTCTTTCCGCTCGGCTCTGGTGCAGGGACCTTCCCCGACGTTTTCCGCCGCTTTCACCCGGCTGACATCTCCGCCTTCGTCAATCACGCGCACAACGACTATCTTGAGTGGCTCTTCGAGGGCGGCTTGCTGGCTGGCGGCCTTATCGTTCTGCTGCTTGCGCTCTACCTACGGCGTTGTGTTCAAACCCTGCGCGAAGAAGGCTGGCCGCGTGAACGTTACCTGCGCATTGGCGCCGCCATCGGCATCTTCCTCATCGCGCTGCACGGCCTGGTCGAGTACAACTTACGCATACCAGCCAATGCCATTTTCTTCGCCTTCCTTGCCGGCCTTCTCTTTGCCCCGGCAAAGGCTGTGCGGCAAACTGAGGATGCCCCGCGCAAGCGCCATCGCGAACCGCCGAACCCCTTCCCACAGGCCCCTCCGGCAACGGCGATTGACCTACCCAATCCATTTGCAAGATGACTCTCCTCTTCCGTAAACGGGAGAGCAGGGGGATGGGATTTTCAGGAGGTTTAGGGCTTCACACTGATTAGACGCAACATGAAGGTCATGGAATGCACCGGTGACACTTGAAATCCGTAATGCTCGTAGAACTGCTTGGCCCGGTCATGAAGCGCATGCACCAGCAAAGCCCTGACTCCTATATTGTGGGACACAGCAACCACACGGTTGACAGCATCCTGCAGCAATGACGCTCCCAAATGCATGCCTTGAGCGCGTTGATCCACAGCAAGCCGTGCCAGAACCATCACTGGAATGGGATCGGGCATATTGCGCCGCACTGGACTTGTAGCCATCTGGTGCGAGACAGCGCCAGCCGCCATAGCGTAGTAGCCACAGACGCGCTTGTCTTGATCGGCCACAACAAATATGCGACTGCCGATGGCAAAGAGCTGCGTAGAGTTTTCGGTGTTGAACGAATTTGGTTATACCAGAGCTGCACGACAGCCATAAAACAAAAAAGCCACCTCGAAAAGTGGCTTAAGCGCTTGTTTTTACCGGTGCCCCCGCGCGGAATCGAACCACGACCTGATGATTACAAATCAACTGCACGACCTTCATGCTACGGGGGCGGACCTGACGGTCGCGGCGCGAATTATAGCCGAAGCGGGCGATTGCTGCTGGACGCCATAAATGAATCATTCTTGGAATAAACGCTAAACTCCTGTACTGCGCCTCTTGGAATACAACAGATCATGACTACCCCATCCAACCCCGCCGAAATTGCCCGTGAAACGCTAAAACAACTGATGTCGCGGCGCATGGCACCGTCACCGGACAATTATCAGGCCATTTACAACGAAATTGCCGGTATCAGCGATAGCACCGCTGAGGGCTTTCCCGAGCGCGAATTGAAAGCACTGCTGCTGTCGCTACCCAAGGAAACTCCGGTTCAACAGCGCCTCTCACGGCAGCTTGATCTATCTCTCAAGGGAAAAAATTGGGAGGACTACAGAAAAACCCTGGTTGAATTCATCAAGGAACATAGCGCTGAAACCGAGTTGAGCTGGAGCGATCTTCTAGCCGATTTCCTGCGTCAATGGGAAGCCAAGCAGTCGAACCTTACTCCCGCGCGCAAACGTGAATCGCTTGAGCATGTGCTGGCCAGCGCCTCGAAAAATAGTGAACTCTTCTATGCCCGGCTGCAAAGCCTGATCAAATCGTGGGCGCTCAATAGCGCCGACTCTGACGCCATGACACGGGTCGAAGGTGCTATTGACCCATCGCCAGAAGCGCTTGTGCCAGAAGCTCTGGCGTCCGGCACAAGCACCGCTGCGGCCAGCCGTGCCAGTGAACTATTGCCCGAATTGCGCAACCTGTTCGCCTACACGCTGGAGGTTGTTGTCGCGACCCAACTCGACGATGAACCCGAACTGGCGACGCAGGCCAAAACACTCGCCACGGCGGTACGCAACGCGGCCACGCTCAAGACCATGGATGAACTGCTCGCCGACGTCAAACGCTTTGCTTTCCGACTTGAGTTCCTGGCTGAGGATCGCAACGAACTTCGTTCCGGCTTGCTCAAGCTGTTGCAACTGATGATCGAGAATGTCAGCGAACTGGTGGTCGACGACCGCTGGGTGAACGGACAAATCGAAATGGTGCGCGAGATTGTTGCGCGTCCCTTGAACCTGCGTGCCATCAAGGATGCCGAACATCGCCTTAAGGAAGTCATCTTCAAACAAGGCCAACTCAAGCACAGTCTGATCGAAGCCAAGGAAGCCCTCAAACACATGCTGGCCGGATTCGTCGATCACCTGGCCGAATTTGCCGATTCGACCTCGGACTACCACGACAAGATCGAAATCTGTGTTGAAAAAATCAGCAAGGCCGAGGACATTACCCAGCTCGAAGACGTGCTCGCCGAAGTCATTCGTGAAACCCGAATCATCCAGATCAACGCGCAGCGTTCGCGCGATGATCTGCGCACCTCCAAACAGCGTGTCGAAGACGCCGACAAACGCATCAATGAATTGCAGGGCGAACTCGACAAGGCGAGCATGCTGGTGCGCAACGATCAACTCACCGGCACGCTCAACCGCCGTGGTCTTGAAGAAGCCTTTGGCCACGAAGTGGGGCGCGCGCAACGCAGAAAGTCCGCGCTCTGCGTGGCCATGCTCGACATCGACAATTTCAAGAAACTCAACGACTCGCTCGGCCATGATGCCGGCGACGCCGCGCTCATCCATTTGGTTACCGTCATCCGCGACACCCTCCGCCCGCAGGATACCCTTGCCCGTTTTGGCGGAGAAGAATTCATCATCCTTCTGCCCGAGACACCACTCGAAGACGCCAAGAAAGCAATCGTCCGTCTGCAAAGGGAACTCACCACACGCTTCTTCCTGCACGATAACGAAAAGGTGTTGATCACCTTCAGCGCCGGTTTGACCAGTTTCCAGCGCGACGACACCCAGGCCAGCGTGACCAAACGGGCAGACGAAGCGATGTATGCCGCCAAAAAAGCCGGCAAGAACCGGGTCATCGTCGGATAAAACGCGCTAGCAGGCCGCCTGCCGACGCCGGAAATCGTCCATAAAGCCAGCCAATTCTTCAACGGCAGAGAGGGTCAGCGCGTTGTAGATCGAGGCGCGCAGGCCGCCGATGGCCCGATGCCCGGCCAGGCCGGAAAAGCCTGCGGCCTGCGCCTCGGCGAGGAATTGGCTTTCCCGTTCCGGGCTGTCCAGATTGAACGCCACATTCATCAGGGAGCGATCCTGCGCCTCTGCCCGGCCACGATAAAAACCGTCGCTGTCGTCGAGCAGGTGATAGAGCAGTTCGGCCTTGCTGCGGTTGATCGCACCCATCTGGACCACACCGCCGATTTCATTGAGCAGCCAGCGTGTTACCAGCAGGACCACGTAGATGGCAAATACCGGCGGAGTGTTGTAGTTGGAGTGCGCCTCAATCTGCATGCGGTAATCAAGGAAGCCGGGCAAATCGGTCGGCGCCTCCTTGAGTAACTCATCACGGATCAGAATTACGGTCACTCCGGCAGGGCCAATGTTTTTCTGCGCGTGGGCGTAGATGAACGAAAACCGTTCGGCCGCGCAGGGCCGGGAGAGAAAGTCCGACGACATGTCGCAAATGCGCGGCACGTCGTCGCGACCGAGCACCCGATGGAACTGTAACCCTTCAACCGTTTCATTGGAAACATAATGAAGGTAAGGCGCCTGCGCCGAGAACGACAGTTCGTCGTCGCTTGGCAAGCGCCTGAAACCGCCCGCTTCACCGCTCCAGGCCAGGTGCACAGGCCCTTCACGCCTTGCCTCGGGAAGCGACTTGCCGCTCCAGTAGCCGGTATGCAAATAATCTGCCGGATGCGCCTTGCCGCGCAGCAGGGTCATCGGCAGCATCGAAAACTGCTGCGTCGCGCCGCCTTGCAGCAGCAGGACGTGATAATCGTTGGGCAGTCCCAGAAGCGTGCGGATATTGGCTTCCAGTTCGCTAATGACAGCGGCAAACCAGTCCGAGCGGTGGCTGATGCCCAACACCGAGAGGCCCATTCCCGGCACCTCAATAATCGCCTCCTGCGCTTGCTGCAGAACGCTTTCCGGCAGTGCGCCGGGACCGCCGGAAAAATTCAGGCGATTGAGTTTATTCATCGTTGTCCCGTCGTTGCGCCACATCCAGGCGCAGAAGGTAATCGCGAAAAGCGGTTTTGACCTTCTGCATATAAGTCTGCTTGTAAGGGAAGAGGTCTTCCGGATCCATGGCATGCACCACCATGCAATGATCGACCTCGAACACCAGGAGCTGGCCGGCCTGGGTTTCCGCGCAGTCGATGCACAAATAATCAAGCCCGGTGCGGGCAGCAATGGCGTTAAGTGCCGGTTTGTGGCGTCGGGCAAAGTCGTCGAAATTGGCCATGAAGCTCGCCTCTTCAGCCCGCTTGTGCGCCTCCTCGTACATTCCGGCGTTCACGTAATGAACCATCCAGTGCGACGAAACGCCCATATGACAGGCAAAGGGCGAACCATCGATCAAGGCAATCCGGTATTTCCGGAACAGTCCGTCCTGACCACGGTAATCGATGAATCGGGAAACAAAGAATTCTGTGCTGTCAACGCGGGCCAGGTAGGCCGCGACCATTTCGGGTGAGTCGATTTTGTCAAGATCGCGTCCGCCCTGGGAGTCGACGGGACGCACAATGACCGGAAAATCGCAGCCGACAAAGCGTTCGCCGAGGCGTTCGGCGCCGCTGGCGATTGCCTGCAATGCCGCACGCGGAGCATGCAGGGTGGGTGGAATGAGTAGCCCTGGCGCTCCTTGCAGCAAGCGGCTGGCCACGCTGCGGTCGGTGGTATGGATATGCTGCGGTGAATTGATGACCGGCTTTGGCCAGTCGGCCAGGGCCTGCGTCAGCGTGGCAAGCAGTGAGCGATTTGCGGCGGACTCACCCATGGCCACCAACAGTACATCGTGCTCGGGGATGGGAAAGGCCAGTGGGTCGTCAGGGGAGACGTAATAGAAAACCAGATCGATATCGCCGGTTTCAAGCAGGCATTCAAGCGGCGTATTGGCTGCCAGGTCGCCCGGCACCATCAACATCAGCACGCACAACCGGGCCGGCTGTTCAGTCGCCGCGAGGTGATAAATGCGCTTCAGTTCCAGTGCCTGCGCCTGAATGGCCAGACCAGACTCACGCTGGCCAAGGCACTGCACAGCCAGCGACAGGTTCATCCACAGATTGGCGTCATCGGGGCGTTCCTCGGCCAGCGCCAGCATCTCCTGAGCATAAGGCAGTAGATCAACACCGGCGATGCTCATGCGCAGAAATGGCGCCAGACCGAAGAAAGGCATCTCGGCCGGGCTCGTCGCGCCAGGAGGCGAGGTGGTCATCAGGTGATTCCAGTATTTGTCATGCGTGCCCGAGGCGCCTTGAGTCCCCACCAAATCAAGCATCATACAAGTTTCACCTGGCCACGCAAAGGACCTGCCCGATTTTGACAGGGCGATTGCATGAATGTCATTGGAATCATCATCAACCGGCGTCGTTATTCCGGCGCAGCACATTTCCGCTGGTTATCTGCGGTCGCCTTCGCCAGTGCGACAAGCATCATCATAGGCGGCCAAAGTGGCCATGAACCTTGGGATAAATCGCACAGAATTGTCATTCCGGCGCAAGCGACCGTAGGAAGTTCAGAGCCAGGAATGACGGCAAATCAATGGGTTAGCGGTAGAACAAATTTACCCTGGTTTTTTGTTTCTCGCTGTGTCCGTTGTGGTTAATTGCTATTTTTAAACCATCGCCTTGCCGTTGCGAACAAAGCAGGGCTTGACCACCTTGGCGCTTAGCAACTTGTCGCGAACTTGTACTTTGACGCTCTCGCCGATGGCGACACCCATTGGCAGGCGGGCGAGCGCGATCGACTTTTGCAGGGTGGGTGAGTAGGTGCCGCTGGTAATTTCGCCGTCGCCCTGAGCGGTGACAACTTTCTGGTGGGCACGCAGCACCCCCCGTTCAAGCAACAGCAGTCCGAGAAACTGGTTTTGTTGGGGCTTGGCGAGCAGCGCGGCCTTGCCGACGAAGTCACGTGTGGCGACGAGATCCACGGTCCAGGCCAGGCCAGCGTCGAGCGGCGAAACCGTTTCATCCATGTCTTGTCCGTAGAGATTCAGTCCGGCCTCAAGGCGCAGGGTGTCGCGCGCGCCCAGACCAATCGGCCTGACACCGGCGTCGGCCAGCGCCTGCCAGAGCGCCTCAGCCCTGCTGGCCGGCAGGGTGATCTCGAAACCATCCTCACCGGTATAGCCAGTGCTGGCGACGAAATAGTTGCCGACGGTGACGGAAAAAAACGCTTTCAGTCCGCTGCTGGCCGCCCGAGTCTCGGGCAGCACCTGCCAGAGCATTTTCCTGGCGTTCGGACCCTGCACGGCAATGATGGCCAGGTCGCGGCGCGCAATAATGGCAACTTCGCAGGCCGCTTCGAGCTTCCATTGGGCAAGGCGGGCGGCCATCCAGGCCAGATCTTTCTCGGTCGTTCCAGCGTTGATGACGATACGATAGTGCGCCTCACCAACGAAATAAACGATGAGGTCGTCGATCACGCCGCCCGCCTCGTTGAGCATGGTGCTGTAGAGCGCCTTGCCCGGCAGCTTGAGCTTGTCGACGTTGTTGGCCAGCAGGTGCAGCAGGAAAGCTTTTGCACCCGGTCCGGCAACATCGACCGCACACATGTGCGAGACGTCGAACATGCCGCAGTCGCGCCGTACCGCATGGTGCTCCTCGATCTGTGAGCCATAGTGCAACGGCATATCCCAGCCGCCGAAGTCGACCATCTTGGCGCCAAGCCGCCGATGGGCGTCATTCAGGAAAGTTTTCTGTGTCATATCAATCCCATGCAGGAAGGTGCTGAAACTTATTTCAGAAACAAAAAAAGGGCGCAAAAAAAGGGCGAACCCGTCGTGAGTTCACCCCCCTGTCCTTGATACCTGAGAGATTGTCGTGGCGGATCAGTTGCTTCCGCTCACGTTGCCCCATCGGTGGACGCTTTTTGCCAAGCGCCGCTCTCCAGAGTTCATTGCACGAACGGTCCTTTTGCCTGAGCGTTTCCGGGTGGATTGCGCCTTCGGCGGCGGGGATTATCACCTTGACGTATTACCCACTCTCTCCCGTTCGCGGTCGAACTATAACGCGATGCTGGCGAGGGCCGCAAGTTTGATCGGGCTTTCGCAGAATGCGAGAATGCGAGAATCCCGGGCCGGAAGTGGGCGGGCTCACTGTGCTATCATCGGCGGCTTTCCACTGATTGCGTTTTCGTGCTCAACGTCGACCTACACTGCCATTCCACCGCGTCTGACGGGCTTTTGCAGGCTGCGGCGGTCGCTCGCCGCGCTGCGGGAAATGGCGTCGAACTGTTGGCGCTGACCGACCATGACAATTTGGGCGGTTTACCGGCGGCGCGTTCCGTCGCCGACGAGCTCGGCATGGGTTTTGTCAATGGCGTTGAAATCTCCATCGAGTGGGGTGGTTTGCAGGTCCACATTCTTGGCCTGGCGTTTGATGCCGATGATGCGGCGCTCAATGCCGGTCTGGCGTTGATTCGTTCGGGTCGGGTCGATCGCGCGCAACGCATGTCTGCCGAATTGGAGAAAATCGGCATCAAGGGGGCTTTCGACGGCGCCATGCAGCACGCCGAAAATCCAAGTCTGATCAGCCGCGCGCATTTTGCCCGTTTTCTGGTGGAGACCGGGGTATGCAAGGATGTGCGCAGCGTTTTTGATTCCTATCTGGTACCTGGTCGTCCCGGCTACGTTGATCACCGTTGGGTGACGCTGGCCGATTCCGTGGGCTGGATTGTCGGTGCCGGGGGGGTTGCCGCCGTTGCCCACCCCGGTCGCTATAAACTCTCGCGACCGGAAATGCGGTGTTTGCTTGATGAATTCAAGGGCCTTGGCGGACAGGCGATCGAGGTGGTTTCAGGCAGTCATTCCGCTGAAAATACGACGGTGTTTAGCCGTCTGGCGCGCGAGTACGGTTTCCTGGCGTCCTGCGGTTCCGACTTCCACGGGCCGGGCGAGAGTTACGTCGATCTGGGCAAACTGGCGCCTCTGCCCCAGGGGCTGACCCCCGTCTGGGAAGCCTTCTGACCATGGCCCGCTATCTGACTATTCATTCTGACGATCCGCAGCCGCGCCTGCTCGCTCAGGCGGTGGAGGTGGTGCGCGCCGGCGGGGTGCTGGCGATTCCGACCGACTCTTGCTACGCGCTTGGTTGTCGCTTGGGCGACAAGGATGCGGTCGAGCGTATCCGACGGATACGCGATGTGGACGAGCGCCACCATCTGACGCTGATGTGCCGCGACCTCTCCGAGATTGCCCAGTTTGCCCGTGTCGATAACACCCAGTATCGCCTGCTCAAGGCCACTACGCCGGGTAGTTACACCTTCATTCTTGAGGGGACGAAGGAACTGCCGCGCCGGGTACTGCACCCCAAGCGCAAGACCATCGGCTTGCGCGTGCCGGAGCACAAGGTGGCGCTGGCGCTGCTTGAGGAACTGGGCGAACCCTTGCTGACCTCGACCTTGATATTACCCGGCGACGAGGCGCCGCTGACCGAAGGCTGGGAGATTCAGGATTGTCTGGATGATTTACTCGAACTAATCCTGGATGGCGGTCATTGCGGTACCGAGCCGACGACGGTAATCGATTTGACCACGCTGCCGCCGACGTTGATCCGTGCCGGACGCGGGCCACTTGAACCCTTTGGACTGGAATGATTTCTTGATGGATATTTCTGCCCTGATCCAGACCATTGTCATCGCCGCGCTGCCAGTGATTTTTGCCATCACTCTGCATGAAGCGGCGCATGGCTATACGGCGCGTCACTTCGGCGATCCGACGGCCTGGCAGGCCGGTCGCATCAGCCTCAATCCGCTGCGCCACATTGATCTTTTTGGCACTATTTTGCTACCCCTCCTACTTTTTATTGTGCACAGTCCCTTTCTTTTCGGCTGGGCCAAACCGGTGCCGGTCAACTTCGCACGTTTGCGCCACCCCAAGCGCGACATGCTGTGGGTAGCGGCTGCCGGGCCGGCGGTCAATCTGTTGATGGCCGTGGGATGGGCGGGGGTGCTCAAGTTGGATACCTTGATTCCGCTCAATGCGTACAGTCATCCTTTGGCGGCAATGAGTGAAGTCGGAATCAGCATCAACCTGGCGTTGATGGTGCTCAATCTCCTCCCGCTGCCTCCGCTCGACGGCGGGCGCATCGCCGTCAGCCTGCTGCCGCACGCGCTGGCCTGGAAGTTCGCCAAGCTTGAGCGCTGGGGATTTTTCATCCTCCTGGTATTGTTGTATTTCCGGATTCTTGATTACGTATTGTGGCCTTTCGTGGCTCTGTTCCGGAATCTGATCTTCATTCTTTTTCAACTGAACTGACACCATGTACGCCGAACGAGTCCTCTCCGGAATGCGCCCCACGGGCAGCCTGCATCTTGGGCACTTTCACGGTGTGCTGAAGAACTGGATCAAGCTTCAGCACGCGTATCCCTGTCTGTTTTTTGTCGCCGATTGGCACGCCCTGACTACCCAATACGATAATCCGCATGGCATCGAGCAGTCTACCTGGGAGATGGTGATTGACTGGCTCGCTGCCGGCGTCGATCCGGCACAGGCGACACTCTTTATTCAGTCGCAAGTGCCGGAACACGCTGAGCTGCATCTCCTGCTGTCAATGATGACACCGCTTGGCTGGCTGGAGCGGGTTCCGACTTACAAGGATCAACAGCAAAAACTCGATAGCAAGGATTTATCAACCTACGGCTTTCTCGGTTACCCTCTGCTGATGAGTTCTGACATCCTGATCTACCGCGCCGACAAGGTGCCGGTTGGCGAGGATCAAGTGCCGCACGTCGAATTCACCCGCGAGTTGGCACGCCGCTTTAACCATATGTACGGCCGCGAACCCGGGTTCGAAGAGAAGGCGATGGCGGCGGTAAAAAAGCTGGGCAGCAAGAATGCACGGTCATACACGCAATTGCGTACCCGTTTCCAGCAGGAGGGTGATGCCACTGCGATTGAACGTGCGCATGCGCTGCTCAATGACGTGCCAGGCCTTGCGCTTGACGATCGCGAGCGTTTGCTGGGCTATCTCGAAGGTACCGGCAAGATGATCCTGGTCGAACCCGGCGCGCTGTTGACTGAAGCTTCAAAAATGCCCGGTCTTGACGGCCAGAAAATGTCCAAGTCATACAACAACACGATCACCCTGCGCGAGGACGAGTCCCAGGTAAGGCACAAAATCAAGCGCATGCCGACCGATCCGGCACGTGTTTGCCGCACCGATGCCGGCGATCCGGACAAGTGCCCGGTATGGCAATTGCATATGATCTATTCCGACGCTGCGTGCCGGGACTGGGTGCAGCAGGGCTGCCGCAGCGCTGGTATTGGCTGCCTGGAGTGCAAGCAGCCGGTAATCGACGGCATCCTGCGCGAACAGGCGCCCATGCGTGAGCGAGCGCAGACCTATCTTGACGACACGGCGCTGGTGCGCAGCATCATCGCCGACGGCAACGACAAAGCGCGCCAACTGGCGCAGGAAACCATGCGCGACGTGCGCGAAGCGATGGGCCTGAACTACAGTTGACTGGACAGCGATGAGCCAAAAGAACCTCACCGCAAAGACGCGAAGGGCGCAGAGTTTCGCAAAGAAGATCGAGAGTCAGCCATTTTGTTTCGCAGACCAATGTCCCTTCGCAATCTTTGCGCCTTCGCGCCTTTGCGGTGAGAATTGAGCTTTTCAGGATGAACGAGACCGCCACCAGCGAACACGTTGCAGAGCCCTGGACGGAAGGCGTTGAACCGCTGGCCAGGATCTATGGCGAGCCGATGGTACAGCTGCCGCTTGATCTGTACATCCCGCCGGATGCCATGGCGGTCATGCTCGATGCCTTTGAGGGGCCGCTCGATTTGCTGCTGTACCTGATCCGCAAGGCCAATGTAAATGTGCTCGACATTCCGATGGCGCCGCTGACCGTACAGTACCTGAGCTATGTCGAGGCCATGCGCTCGCATAATCTTGAACTGGCCGCCGACTATCTGGTGATGGCGGCGATGCTGATCGAGATCAAGTCGCGCATGTTGCTGCCCAAGGCCAGGGTGCTTGATGGTCAGGATGTTGACGATCCGCGCGCAGAGCTGGTGCGCCGGCTGATCGAATACGAGCAGATGAAGCTGGCGGCGCACCGTCTTGATGAAATGCCGCAGGCCGAACGCGATTTCGACTGGGTTGAGGTATGGGTCGAGAAATCCATGCTGCAACGGCTGCCCGAAGTCTGCGCCGAGGATTTGAAGAACGCCTGGTCTGGTCTGTTGCGTCAGGCCAAGCTGCATACGCATCACCTGATTGCGCGTGAAGAACTATCCGTGCGTGAGCATATGGGGCTGATCCTGCGGCAACTGCGTGACAACGGCGGTTTTGTCGAGTTCGTGGCGATGTTCGATCTGGCGTTGGGTGCGCCGGTACTGGTGGTACACTTTCTGGCGATGCTTGAGCTGGCGCGCGAACAGCTGCTTGAGATAACGCAGACAGAAGCATTTGCTCCGATTTACGTGAGGTTGGCTGATGGCCGAGTTGAACACTGATAGCAACTCGCCGAAGAGTCCCGGTGAGTTGAAGAGGGTCCTGGAAGCAGTGCTGTTGGCGGCGCAGCAGCCCTTGTCGCTATCCGATCTGAGAAAAGTCTTTGCCGATGAAATGGGCAGCGATGTCCTGCGTGTCTTGCTTGATGAGTTGCGCCTCGAGTGGGCCGAGCGGTCGCTGGAACTCGCGCAATTGGCCAGTGGCTGGCGCTTCCGCACCCGCGCCGAATTTTTACCCTATCTGGAGCGGCTCAACCCCGAAAAGCCGCCAAAATATTCGCGTGCCGTTCTGGAAACCCTGGCCATCGTCGCCTATCGCCAGCCGGTGACACGTGGCGACATCGAGGATATCCGCGGTGTCACGGTAGCTACCCAGATCATCCGGGTGCTTGAAGAACGCGGCTGGATCGATGTCGTTGGCCATCGCGATACGCCGGGACGTCCGGCACTTCTGGCAACCACCAAGAAATTTCTCGACGACCTCGGATTGCGCAGTGTGACCGAGTTGCCACCGCTCGAGATAATGAATCAAACGCTGGACCTGGCCAATGCCCAAGAAAACCCGTAAAACCCCTTTCCGAGCGCCTGCCGCCGCGCCGCGTGACGTGGTCCCTGACAGCGTAAAGCAGTCGGAGCTTGAAGAGCGCGCTGCCGAGCCCAGGTCGCGCCACGCGCCGCGGGCCGCTGCCGGTGAACCGTCAAAGCGCGGACGTCATATGGTTCTGCCGGGCAAACCCGAACGCCTGCATAAGCTACTGGCGCAAAGTGGTATCGGTTCGCGTCGCGAGATGGAAGTACTGATTGCTGCGGGTCGCGTCAATGTCAATGGTGAAACGGCGATAACCGGCCAGTCAGCCAGTCCCGGAGATCGCATCAAGGTCAATGGCAAACTGGTACATCTTAAGTTCTCGAACCGCTTGCCACGTGTGATCATTTATCACAAGCCCGAAGGCGAGATCGTTTCGCGCGACGATCCTGACCACCGCCCGAATGTCTTTACCGCCTTGCCCAGGATGTCCGGCGGGCGCTGGGTGGCCGTCGGCCGTCTTGATTTTAATACCAGCGGTCTGCTGCTGTTCACCACCTCGGGCGAACTGGCCAACCGCCTGATGCACCCGCGCTACAATCTGGTGCGTGAGTATGCCGTTCGAATTCTCGGCGAATTGGCCGACGACGCGCGTCAGCGCCTGCTCGATGGGATCGAACTTGACGACGGTCTGGCCCAGTTCGCAACCTTTCAGGAAGCGGGAGGTGAGGGCGCCAATCACTGGTATCGCGTTTCGTTGTTCGAAGGGCGCAATCGCGAGGTGCGCCGGATGTTCGAAGCCGTCGGCGCCGTCGTCAGCCGCCTGATGCGCGTGCGTTACGGCCCATTCGTTCTGCCTCCCAACCTCAAGCGCGGTAAGGTGCTGGAAATTGGCGAAGGCGATGTGCAGAAGCTGCTGGCTGATTTCGGCATGGAAGATCCTTCGCCAGGCCGTCCATTGCGTAAGCCGAGAGAGCGCTGAAACCCTGCACACGCGCCCGGACCTGCTACTGACTCACGGCATCAAGCAATTTCCTGTCGCCTAAATCGGCGATTTCTGAGTAAATGTACTCAAGAACACGCTGATTGCCTTCGCCGAAGATCGATAAATAAATGAGGTAGTCCCCCGGCTTTGCCGGGGGACTACCTAGGTTTGACCTAGCGCTACGGTCGGCCTGATTCTTCTGACTCGATCAAAAATTAGGAGCGTGCTTATCCGGTTGTCTCCCAAATCCACTACCGGTAGTATGTTGAGCATCTGTGCCAACTTGGGATGGCCATGGTTATCGACGTGCTTGAACGAGACGATTTGCCGTTTCCCCGCTCGCTTCCCGAGTTTCAGCGACTG
>NZ_JAPUVO010000081.1 GCF_029255185.1 Propionivibrio sp. | reverse complement strand
TCGCTAAACTTCACCGCTGAGGTATGGCGCAACTTCCGCAGTTGGCTTCGCACCATGAATCCAGCGCTACCCCCATCCGAGCTTGTCGTCGCAAACGCCCTGCGGGCGGCCATCCCGGCATTTTTAACGTTTCCACAATTAGACCCCAGCCTCAAGAAAATAACGAGCAAATACACCCGTTACGATCTGGCCTCGGCCGCCAGCCTATTGGTCGCGTGAAAAAAATCGGAAAAGTCGACACTGTCCAGTTCCTAGTTAGTTGGGGTAAGTGTTGTGCAATCAATGCACGAACAGCGCGATCAGGATGATGATCGGGATGGGAATGCCGAGAAAAAACAATAGAAGTGAACGCATAGTGAGGCCTCTTGAAGTTGGATATTTGAACTGGATAGTCAGGCGTCACGCTGCCGGCCACCGTAAGTAGCAGCCAAGCTCGCGACGAAGGCACCGATGAGCAAGGACACAAACACCCACAACGCCGCGTAGGCCGATGCCTTGCGTGCCTTGTCGAGGGCATCTTTGGCGGCAACTTCGGCATTGTGCAGCTTGGCCTGAGCGCGCGCGTAGACGTCGGTCACGCGCTTCTCGGCCTCTTGCTGCGACATCCCCGTACGTTGGGCAACGAGCTGACCGACGTACTGTATGTCCGTGGGCGGCAGGGGTTCGGAACGGCTGACGTTCATGAAAATACGGCCAACCTCCGCGGCATCTTTGGTCATTGTGCGCTCGGAGGCTTGAGCAGGTACGGAAGATCCGGTCGGACTGGCAGCCTCAGCGCTCCCACTACGGCGAAACAGCGAATCGACAAAGTAAGCCATTGGCCCACTGTCCTCAGCGGCCATCTTTCCAGATGCAGTAAAGCCACTCGCAGCCACGGTGGCAGTGTTGGCTACACCACTAACGACCGAGGCCCCGGCCTGGATACCGCCATTGAGGATGCCCCCGATAGCCGAGGTCAGCAGCGTGGCGGTGGCCAGCGAGGCCACCGCCCAAGCCAGAAAGCCATGCGCGGTGTCACGGAAATAGACCTCGTCGGTGTGCGTATCCATCCATTTGCTTCGCAGTCGGCCGGCCAAGTAGCCCCCCATCGCGGAAGAAAGCAACTGCGTGAGCGTGAGCCAAACGATGGTGGATACGCCAAAATTCGCTGCACTAATTCCTTCAGAGGACCACGGGGATACCGATGACAGGCCGAGCCCGACACCGAGAATGAGCAGGATCAATGACAGGGCAGCGCCGGCAGCAGCGCCCGCAGCGATGGCGCCCCACGAGACAGCGCTGGTGACGGAAATTACGGTGTCGGCGTGGCTGTCGGCCAGGGCACCGCGTTGGCGTGGATCAGGAGGTAAGGTGGCAGTAATGGGCATGGCAGTCCTTTCGGTCAAAGGTGATCACAGGTGCTCAAATCATGTGCCCCCTATTGGGTTCACGAGTTGCACACTAAGGTTCCTGAAAATTTGCGTCGGTGCGGTAACCAACACAGGTGTTTGGACGTCTTGCGATACTGTCGCTCACTCTGATTGCCCTGACAGAACTTTCCCAATAGCCACCAGATATTTCTGGATCACAATCTTTTCGTCAAATTCTCGAATAATCCGCTCCCGTGCGGCTTTGCCCATCTGGGCCCGCTCCTTTGCTGACAGCAGCAGCATGCGGCGCATTGCTTCGGCAAGCGCTGTTGAATCCCGCACTTTGCAGAGCAAGCCGGTCTCTCCATCAAGCACGGCTTGCCGGCACCCGGGAACATCCGTTGCTATCGTTGGCAAGGCCATGCTGGCTGCCTCAAGTAATGTTTTTGGCATGCCTTCCCGATATGACGGCAACACCACGCAATCGGCTTCGGCATAAATCGAAACCGTATCGTCCGAGTGACCAAGATACTCAATAACGCCTTCATGCACCCAGGCATCCACCTCGGCCCGTGTTACCGCAGAAGGGCTAGGCACATCCAGAAAACCCAGCAAACGAAAGGACACTGCAGGAAACTCTGCTTTCAACTGGCGAGCGGCGGCAATGTACTCACCAACGCCCTTGTCCCACATCAGCCGCGCCACCAACAAGAAGACGAAAGCCCCCCCTTCCCGTGCGTTTCTCCTTGGAGAAAACCGGGATACATCGACGCCGGAACCCGGAAGCAAGGCCGTTTGCTCCGCCCTGACCAAACCGGCATCAAGAAAAACCGCCCGGTCTTCGGCATTCTGAAAAAAAATGCATTTTGGCCAAGAGAAAGCGATTCGATACAGAACTCGTGCTATGCGGTTGAGCCAGCCGCCGGCGATAAATGTCCGCCCCAAGCCTGAAACATTCGCCACCACCGGTATGCCCCACACGCGAGCCACCAGCGCAAGATAAATATTCACCTTTGGGGTGTAAGTCAGCAGTAAGGCCGGACGTTCGCGCCCCAACAAGCGCACCATTTGCCACAAGGTCATCAACTCTCGTAATGGATTGGTGCCTGCATTATTGAGTTGCATTGGCACATAGCGCACGCCGCAAGACTCTACCCTGCCAATGTAATCATCTGGCGGCGCATAGGCGGTGACGCGAAACCCTGCTGCGCCAAGTGCTGTAAGCAAACCACGACGAAAATTGAAAACATTCCATGTGGTATTTATAGCAACCCAAACTTCCTTGGACGGGGCCTTGCTCATGGCGAAGCGTTTTCCGCCTCCAGCCACGCCTGATACATCAGCACATCCCACAAGTGGTACTGCCAATTGCGTTGGCCGGAAAGATGCTCTTTCCATTTGCGACGGATGGGCGCCGGCTGGAAATAGCCTTCACGCCGTAATCTTTCCTCACCAAGCAGTTCTTCGGCCCATTCACGCAAGGGCCCACGCAGCCAGGAGTCGATCGGCACACCAAAGCCCATCTTGGGTCGATCGACGAGTGCTGCTGGCACATGCTTGTACAGCACTTGGCGTAAAAGCCACTTTCCTGTTCCCCCACGAACCTTGTAATGCATGGGCAGACGCCAGGCAAATTCAAAGATTCGATGGTCAATCAGTGGCACCCGTGATTCGAGACTGACCGCCATGGCGGCACGATCCACCTTTACCAGGATGTCATTGGGGAGATAATTTAACGCATCGAGCAGCATCATCTGCTCGGTTAACGAAGGCAGTGAGGGCGGCCGACCAGACAGCGGCGTTTCCGGCTCGGCTGCGCCCAGCACCACGTCGCTAGGTTCCCAGTGGCTCACCAGGCCGCGATACAAGCCCATGCCACTGGCAGCGTCGAGCAATGTTGCTCCCTTGTGCAGCTTGTCGCCGGGTGCTGGCCAGCGGTGTGCCTTGGGAATGAACGGGGCTGCCAGTCGATAGATGTTGTCCCAAGCTTGAGGCGATAGCGAAAAAATGACATGTGCAACAGCCCTTCTCAACGCATGAGGCATCAGTTCAATCTTCCCCCACAGTCGCGCGGCGAGAAAGTAGCGCGAGTAACCACCGAACAGCTCGTCGCCGCCATCGCCAGAGAGAGCCACCGTGACCCGCTCACGAGCCAGTTGCGCGACCAGGTAGGTGGGGATCTGCGAGGAGTCAGAAAACGGCTCATCGTAGATTGTAGGCAGCTTCGGGATCACCGCCAGCGCATCCTGTGGCGATACGTACAGCTCAGTGTGCTCGGTTCCGATATGGCGGGCAACTTCGCTAGCGTAAATGGCTTCGTCATAACCCGCCTCGCGAAAGCCGATCGAAAAACTCTTGACCGGGCGGCTAGACTGCGTTTGCATCAAGGCAACGACGGCCGAGGAATCGATCCCGCCGGAGAGAAAAGCGCCGAGCGGAACATCGGCCAGCATTTGCCCGGCCACCGCGCGGGACAACTCGGCCTCAAGTGCCGCTACGGCCTGCGCATCGCTGGCAAAGGTAAATGGCTTGCTTACCCCGGTCATTGCCGCGGCCAATGCCGACCAATAGGCCAGGGGTTGCGGCATCTGCTGTTGTCGCATCGCATCCGAAGTCAGTTCCAGCCATGTTCCCGGCATAAGCTTGGACAGGCCACGGTAAATGCTATAGGGCGCCGGAATGCAGTTGTGGCGCAATAGCAGCGCCAGTGCTCCCCGGTCGACTTCGCCGCTAAAGCCGGGCAATGCTTTGAGTGCTTTCAACTCCGAGGCAAAGGCAAAGGCCCCGGCCACATAGCCGTAGTAGAGAGGCTTTTCACCCAGGCGATCGCGGGCCAGGACAAGTTTGCGTTCCTGCCTGTCCCACAGGGCGAAGGCGAACATCCCCACGGTCGCTTTTAGCGTCTTCTCGACACCCCAAACGGAAAAGCAAGCCAGCAGAGTTTCCGTATCCGATTGTCCGCGCCAGGGGGTGAGGGCGGACGTCTGCAACTCAACCCGCAAATCCAGATGGTTGTAGATTTCTCCGTTAAAAACGATCACATACCGCCCGCAATGGGAGTGCATGGGCTGATGGCCCGCAGACGAAAGATCAAGAACCGAGAGACGAACATGCGCCAGACCAACAGCCTCATCGTTGTCGCACCATACCCCTTGATCATCCGGGCCACGGTGCTGCAAAGGGGCAATCATTAGCCCCATCACGGATGCGATCGGTTGATGATCCAGGGCGGCAAGCCCCAGTACGCCGGCTAGGCCGCACATGCGTTGCGACCTTTAACCCAGTTTTTACGCCATTGGACATACATCAGAACCGTCCATAGCCGAGGAAGCCTGTCTGCGCCGGCCAGGTGTTCACGCCACGCCTGTTTGACCGGCCCAGGAATCAGACCCGCGTCTTCAAGGTCAGCAGTGCCTAGCATGGCCTCAGCCCAATCGCGTAATGGCTCCCGGAGCCACTTGCCCATTGGCATGCCGAAACCTTGCTTGGGTCGCTCGATCAGTTCCCTCGGCACATGGCGATAAAGCACTTCCCGAAGCAACAACTTCCCCTGATCACCATTCTTGGCAAGCTTGAAACTTTGCGGGAGGCGCCAACTCCATTCAAACAGCGGATGGGTCAGCAAGGGCACCCGGGCCTCCAGCGACACGGCCATACTGGCCCGATCAAGCTTGGTCAGAATGTCATCTTGCAGATAACACTGTTGATCGACAAGCATCATTTCTTCTGCCCACATCAGGTCGGGGTAATTCACAGAATCCGGCCCTAACGCTGCACGCGACGATTTCCCGAGTAGCTCCTCTGGAAAAGGCCACGCTGACATCGTCAACGCATACGCCTGATCACGAGAACATCCGAGATAGGCGGCAACACGCCTCACCCTCTCTGACAAACCGGATGCTCCGCCATAGCGATGTCCCAATAGAGGATTTATCGTATCGTCCCAAAATACATTGGGGACGCATTGCAGCATGCCCGCTGCCAGTTTTGAGCCTCGTTTTCCCAGGCGCTTGCGCCATTTTTCAATCCGCTCGGCCCAAAAATATCGGGGGTAGCCACCGAAGAGCTCATCCCCGCCATCGCCGGAAAGGCTAACCGTGACATGTTCACGAGCGAATCTTGAGACCAGGAAAGTCGGGATCGAACTCCCGTCAGCAAAAGGCTCGTCATAGTATGACGCCACCTCGGGAATCAGCGCCGGTATGTCTTTGGCATTCAGAATCAATTCATGATGATCCGTACCCAAATGAACGGCCACAGCCCTGGCATAGCGTGACTCATCATGGCTGGGATCTGAAAATCCAATCGCAAACGTAGTAACCGGCCGGGGCGATACGGCCTGCATCAAGGCCACTACAGTAGAAGAATCAACCCCGCCGGAAAGAAAGGCCCCATAAGGAACATCCGACTGCATATGCAAGCTAACGGAGCGGCGTAAGCGCGCTTCTAACTCATCAGCAGCTTCTGAAAAACTTAACTTCAAGGGCTTGTCGCGACCTGCCCGCGCACTTGCCTCGGCACTCCAGTAAGGAAAAATACGGACACCATTGGCGCCCCGGCGGAGCAGACAACCCGAAGGCAGTTTTTTAACTCCGAGCACGATCGAAGCCGGAGCGGGGATGCTCAAATAACGGAAATAAGCATAAAGCGCATCAGGGTTAATCGAATCATCCAGCCAGGGTACAGGCTGTAACGCTTGCAATTCAGAGGCAAAGGCAAAGCCGGCCTTCGCATCGGCGTAATAAAGAGGCTTGATGCCCAGAGGATCGCGCGCGAGCCACAACGCTCTTTCAAAGGTGTCGTACAGGCCAAAAGCAAACATCCCTTCAAAACGAACCGTTGCGGCCTCAACCCCCCAGCACTCACAGGCAGCAAGAACGACTTCAGTATCGGAACGGCCTCGAAAAACCGTACCGACGTCCTCCAGTTCCCGGCGAAGATCGAGATAGTTATAAACCTCGCCGTTAAACGTCAACACATAGCGACCGGTGTTGGAAATCATCGGTTGCCGGCCTTCAAGGGACAGGTCAAGCACTGACAAACGACGGTGACCGAGCCAGACACCCTCTGCGGACCACTCGCCGGCTCCGTCAGGGCCACGATGCGTCAAGCGCTTCAGAATCTCTGTCGTACAGTTTGACGCAGTGAATTGACCCAGTAGGCCCGCGATTCCGCACATAGGCTATTTCTTGACGCCTACAGCACACCAGTAAGGCTCCCGATCAGAGAAGCGAACATCGATCATTCCTGCTTCTCGCAACATGCATTCAATCTGCCCTTTACTAAAGCGCTGCTCCAGACGCGTACCGAAACGATCCAGCGCATCGGTTCGCATTACATAGAACGACTTGTCTCGGTAATAGGCAAGTGGCCACCCCATCGGCATTTTTCCCATAGCGGCGAGTTGTTTTGCGCATCGCGCCATAGGCCAGTAAACCAAGGCTGCAATAATTTCACAAAGGATGCTTTTTGCACCGAACGGCATTGTCGAAACAATTTTTCGTGTCAGATCGCTGAGTTTCCACACGGCTCTGTACCACCACGACCTGTTATCAAAAGCGTAATAAAGATACAAGAGCAGAGGTGCTCCACGCTTCATCTTCACGGCAATAGATGCGATGGCTGCGGCAGTATCGGGTACATGATGCAAAACCCCGAGTGAGTACGCGAAATCCAGACTCCCATCTTCAAAGGGAAGTTCAGCAACTGAGGCGTGGCCAAAAGTGCAGTTAGCGATGTTGCCGAGATTTTTTCGCGCTACTTCGAGAGCTTGTTCACTGGCGTCAATTAAATGCAGAAAACCGACTCTAGGGGCAACAATCGAAGCCCATCGGCCGCTTCCACAGCCTATATCAGCGCCTACTGCGTTGCTTGGCAAATTGCCCCAAGGAAATATCGAGAAATAATCGTTGAATATTTGCTTTTTTTCGATCTCGATCAAACCACTTTGATCAAATGCCGCCCATTCAAGACCGAACCCTCCCACCGTTTTTGTATCAACATTCCTCATCTGAAAGTCTGAATCTATTCCATGGACAATCCGTTTAATGGCAATCTCATGGAACTTCGCACAGGCGCCCAGGGTGAATTTATCGGCCACCTTTTTTTTGCCTGCCTGACCAAATTTAACGGCGAGGCTGCCGTCATTCAACATCGTGATGATTTTTTCAGCCATGGCAGTCACATCCCTTGGCGGAACAACAAACCCATCGACATTATCGTTGACCAACTCAGGTATACCGTCAGCTGCATATGCAACAACCGGACATCCCCACGCAAAGCTTTCTAGCAAAGCCGTTGGACACCCTTCGCCCGAAGGCGAAGGCAAGACAAATAGTCGTGCCCGCTTCAAATAGGACGAGACATCCATCTGAAAACCAACGCACCGCACTGCATGCGCAAGCCCCTTCTGCTCAATCGCATGTTGAACCTCACCAGACATATCATCCCGCCCGACGAAAATAAAGCGGGCTTGAGGGATCGTAGCGAGAACAAGTGTTATGGCATTTAAGTAGTTGAGGTGGTCTTTCCGCGGACTGAGATTCGCTACCGTCAATACTTCTAAGGGACGCGCGCTAGTCTCTGAATCGTCTGCGGGAATTTCTGCAAGGCCGTTGTAGATGACATGAATGCGGCGCGTGGGAATCCTGCAACGCTGGGCCAGCGTATCCGCTGCGATCTGCGAGTTTGTTATGTAGCCATCCACCAGCAGGTTAGACCAACGCTCAAGAAACCTGAACCAGTGATCGAGTCGCGAATCCGAAGCCGGATTCCAACGCACACCTTGCACCAGACAGACACCAGGCATGAGTGGCTTCATCCAGCGCAAAATAAATGCGGCGCGAATACCACAGACATAAATCACATTGATCTGCTCGCGTCGAATGTAAGCCCGCAAGGCAATAAATGCGCGCAGGTTCAACTGGCCGTGAGCTTTTGCTCCCTTGCGATAGCCAAAAACAACGGGGTGGCGCTGTAGTTCACGCACCCAATCGCACCAAGGCCCTTCGCCATCCAGAGTTGCAAGATGATATTCAAGCGCTGACGACTGACACGCCATTCGCGTCAGACTCCGTTCAGCTCCGCCAAGCTCACTACTTGAAAAAAGAAGGAGAACACGTGCAATCGGTACGGAATTTGTGGGAAGCGCCACATTCATTTGGCGTCAGCGCCAAAAGTATGAATAGTATCGTCGAGCCGTGCCCCTTCTCCAGCGCGCAACTTAAAAAATCCCTTGCCCAGCTTGATGATATTACTGGGATCGATACCCGCCATTTCGAACATGGAAAAGATTTCTGGCTCAGTGAAATAGCGCTGGTATTGATGGCTACCAAACCAGTCATACGCTGTGTGCCTGGCATTCTTAAATCCCATCTCCCTGCCAGCTTTTCGTACCATGAACAAAGGCGCCAGAACGGGGCTTAAAGCCCATAACAGTGATTTCGGTAGCCGCTTGGTGATCGAACGGATCGGCTCTAACGCCATCGTTGCCGGCGTGACCATATAAAATGAAACCACCAACTCACCGCGATCGTTCAAATTGTTGATCACTCGCTTCAGAACATTGAGTGGGTCTTCCACATGCTGAATCGCACCAAGTAAATAAATAAAATCCGCTTCGAACTCAACTAAGCCAGCATCGCCCTGAATTACTTCGACGCGCGGCTCGCCTGCAAAGATTTGTCTTTGAAGAGCGGCTGCAGGCTGCGCAAGCTCCACAGAAATGATCCGTACAGCCTTCGTCATGTTTGCCAACGCCCAAACATGCCGACCGTTGCCCGAGCAGACATCAGCGATCACTTTGTCATCATGATGATCGAACCAGAGGCCACAATCCGTGAACAGGCGTCGATGGAAGGTCCGTGTCGAATCGATTACTGTTTGTTTAGTCCATTGCCAGCTAAAAGACTCAACAGATTTTTGAGACTGGGCAGGTGTTGAAAGCATAGTAAAGCCTTTTGTTATCGCAGACGGGCAAGCACGATATAGTGGGTTGCCATCAAGCGGCTGTATAGAGTCAGTCCAATACCAGCTAGAAGGAGTCGTTCTGCGGTTCGTTTAAGCAAGGTGTTGTATGGCGAATAAGGCGCAGACGCATAGTGATAATCTCGAACGATCAAAAAACCGTTTTCCTCCAGGAAAGCCCTGAACGATTTTGTAGTCCAAAAATTGACATGTCCAAGATCATTTTGCTGCCGATGTGTGCGGCGTAAGGCGTGTGAAATGTTTTGCCACAAACAAATCTCAATGGGAACTTCGAAAACAAACCAATCACTTAATTTTCGCAATTGGCTCAGTGTTGTTTCTGGATTAGGCACGTGCTCCAGGACATGGGATGACACAACAACGTCGAATTGCTCGCGATCCGTAGTGTTTGATAAATAATCAATAGTTTCGAAATGCAAGCCATTTCCTGAAAATGTTTTTCGTGCGTTGTTCACACCGGAATTGCTCACATCAACGCCGAGTATTGATGTGCCAAATCCATTACAGTGCATCCAATAGCTTAATACGCCATTCCCTGAGCCGAAATCCAAGACGCGATTTGGTAAAACCATTTCTCCCCAGACTTTTTTAATAGCGGGGAATCTGTCACGAACAGCAGAATCGAATGCATAGGCCTGCTGATAAATAGTGTCCTCCCAAAAGGACTCGTAGAAACCCGAAGGGATGTTTGTCGCTTTATCCATAACGCCTAATCAGTCCAATTTGTTTGGCCATTTTAGCGATTGCGCCACCAAATTTTTGGCCAAGTACTAAAATCACCGCCACACCTAAAGACTCTTTCACGCAGGAAAGAGACGCGCCACGAAACCAAGTTCGCCAAGCCCCTTTTAGGCCCGAAAATTTTAAGTAAACTGCATAGCGCAGTAGCTTTGTTCTATAGATTTTTGGAGCTTCACGAATATATAGAAATGCAAAACGATCAAACAGGTTTTTATAACACTCGGCGGTCTCTCTGGCCTTGTTTGGTGTAGTCCAGGCAGCCGACACAGAGGCGACTCTATCGTCGTGATAGATACGCAGCACTTGCGGCGTGATCCAGAATGGCCCATCCAGAGCAAAGTTAATGTAACTCACAATTCCACAAGACTTGCGCATATTTAGATCAATATAAGGTTTTTGACGAATATATTCGCCGCGAAATAGCGGGATGTATTCCCCGGAATGGCGCTCATTCAGGAGGTCATTAAGAGACAGCAGTCCTTTATAATCAGGTTCTTGAGAAGTTATTTGAAATTTTGTATTTTGGCAGGCGGCATAGCAAATATTAACTTTGGCGGGCCATTCCTGAAGGATTTTCTCCATCACCGAAGGCCATTTCACCACCAACTCGTCGTCCGAATCCAGTATGGATACAATATCTCCTCGCGATGCTGCAATACCGCTATTACGTCCTGCGCACATGCCGCGATTAGTTTTGTGCACCACCAATTGGGCAGCGGTGAACTGTTCAACGATATAGGCTAATTCCAGGGCATCATCGCTACCATCATCAACCACAATCGCTTCAACCTGCCAATCCGTCGGCACGGGCCATCGAAATACAGATTCCAGTGTTCGTAGTATTGTTGTGGATGAATTATGTGCGGGAATAACGTGCGATATCAACATGCGAAACGCTCCGTCATTAGTTTTGTGCTGGCCTGTCTTGCTCGTAAGCGCCACTCCCGATCCACTACAAAGCGCTCAATCGACTGCTCTAATTCTAACTCGAATAAACTCGTATCCGCCGCACGGATGAGTTGTTTAATATCGGATAGCTTGAAGTAAGCGGAAGACGGCATTACACCATCCCAGATCGAAATTGGCGGCGACAGAAGGTTTCCATTAACCCCGTTATCAACCAACTCGCTCAAGGCATAAACATCGGTGGCGATCACTGCCAAGCCATGTGCCAAAGCCTCTAGTGCGACCATGCCAAAAGATTCAACATAGGTAGGAAGAATAAGAACGTCAGCATTCTGCATGAAGCGGGTGTGCACCTCATCGCGGGTAAAGTGAGCCTTGTGGACAACAAGGCCGTCGCAACCTTCCGCGAGGGCGGCGAAATCGGGAGGAAGATGGGCGATTACATCCAAGCGGCACGACCCCAGTCGTGCATACACACGTCGAAAAGCCTTGAGCATGGCCTCACCGCCCTTGATTTCGAATTGCGTACCGACAAAAAGGAATCGACACACATCGCCAGATGGCTTTATAACAGTAGAAACAGGGGAAATGCATGGATAGTGCACCGTGGCTTTAGCATAAACGGCCATCCCGAAAAGCGAACAAAGGCTGTTTCGGCAAGCCTCGCTCATACAACGAATTTCACGGCAGCGCTTTGAAAGAAGGATAAATTTTATTAGCCGATTATAAAGTGGCATGGCCCGCAAGTTATAACCAACAAGCGACCAAGGATTATCAATATCAATAATAAAATCACCAGTGGCTATTAGGGCGCCCCATACATAAATCACTGAATCCTTCGGTGCAACTCTTGGGCGTAACTTGATATTTAACAACGGCAGGGTTTGTTTCCAGGACATTATTAGTTTTGAAGAATTTGCATAACTAACATCAACCTGAGTACCGGTGTGTAAATCAAGCAGGTCGCGATTCATTACCTCGCTTACAGGCCACCGACGGATGGTGTCCAGTTGACGATCTCTAAATGTGCAATGAGGGTAAAAGTAAATTTTAGTCACAGATGGACTCAGAGGCTGTGAATTAATGGATAAACACTCCAAAAGCTATCATTCCGGTGAAAACTGGAATCCGTTCATTCCTCTGATATTCATTAACAATTAGATAAACGAGCTAGACCCCGGCTGCCGCCGGGGTGACGAGCGAGGAAATCAGGTGGTAATCAATTTTTCACATGCTTTCAATCTTGAAAGAAGCGTTCTTAATAAACATTAACGCAGCAGCCATTTCCAAGAAGTTCGGCCCAAGACACATCAGGCAATATGTTGCACGATCTAACCTTGTTCGTTAGGCCAGCAAACTTGAGTGTTTTTTATTTCAAATATCCGTTCAAGCTGGCGCTGTCTCTCGGCAATGGCAAGTTGTTTTGCCTTGCGTTTGCCATAAATGCTTACTGAGAATGTTCGTGATTTTCTAATTCCATTTTCATCGATCCATTCGGCTCTCCATCTTTCTGAGCCATTCGTTCTTTTATAAAGACCAACGCCCGGAATGCCCGATGTGTTATTGCGCCGGACAATCGTCCGATGCCACAGATTACGCTCGGCTGCTGGAGCAGCAAGGATTAGCTCATCGCGGTATTCAAGGGCGGCTGATAAGGCTTTTTGCTTCCCACCCAAAATATTATCAGAGAACATTTTTATGATGACGTTGCCTCTCCGTTGAACTTGCACGAGCCAAGCATGGGTCCTCCGGGTGTCATTATCTATGCGGCGAATGTTGCGATGGTGTTTCATTGTCCCTCAGGGATTAGGCATAACGAATGAAAGGGACTTCCCCGTCCCGAGGAAGCGGAGTTAAAGCCGCACGCCAACGCAGTGCCAAAATGGTGATGTCGAAGTCGTCCATTTGAAACCACGAAAGGGGAAGTGCATGAGCATTATGACGATAGGAATTGATCTTGCCAAGAACGTCTTTGCTGTTCATGGTGTTGATGAGAATGGCAAAGCGGCCCTGATCAAGCCCAAGGTAACAAGAGAGCAACTGCTACCGATGATCGTCCAGTTGCCGCCCTGCCTGATCGGCATGGAAGCCTGCTCAGGCGCACATCACTGGGCACGGTTTTTTCGGGAATATGGCCACAGCGTCAAACTCATCGCCCCCAAGTTCGTCACCCCCTACCGTCTGAGCGGCAAACGCGGCAAAAACGACGCGGCCGATGCCGCCGCCATCTGCGAAGCCGTCACCCGACCCAGCATGCGCTTTGTCCCGGTCAAGGAAGAACATCAGCAAATCATCCTCTGTCTGCATCGCACCCGCCAAGGCTTTGTCGAAGAACGTACGGCGATCTATAACAGGATGCGCGGCCTGATGTCCGAGTTCGGCATCGTCCTGCCGCAGAAGGTCGCCTGCCTGCGCCGAGCGATTGGAGCGTACCTCGAAGATCTGCCGGGCCACGCCAACCGTTGTATTGGCGACCTCCTAATGCAGTGAAAATGAAATCAGACCAGAGAAAAAAATGAACTAAAAAATATCACGCGCACTTGCGAATTCGGGGAAGCCCTTGTCGTAGAGCTAACCGGCGCTGCGCGGCTTTATCGCGCAGCGTCCAGCGACCGAAGGGAGCGAGCTTGAGCGCCATGTCGTTATCCCGTCTTTCACGAGAACCTCAACCACGTATCGCCGCCTCGATTGTGGCAATGTCGATCTTTTTCATCGTCATCATTGCATCGAACGCGCGCTTGGCGATAGCGCGATCGGGGTTGGTGTACGCTTGAGTCAGGACGATCGGCGTAATCTGCCAGGACAATCCCCACCTGTCTTTGCACCAGCCGCACTCGCTCTCTTGCCCACCGTTGCCGACAATCGCGTTCCAGTATCGGTCCGTCTCGGCCTGGTCAACGGTCGCGACCTGAAACGAGAACGCCTCGTCGTGCTTGAACGCGGGCCCTCCGTTGAGCCCGATGCAGGGAATACCCATCACGGTAAACTCGACTGTCAAGACGTCTCCCTTCTTGCCCGACGGGAAGTCGCCTGGTGCGCGGTGTACCGCGCCGACGAACGAATCGGGAAAAGTCTCGGCGTAGTACCGCGCTGCGTTCTCAGCGTCATCGTCGTACCAGAGGCAAACCGTGTTTTTCGCAGGCTTTGTCATGTCATGACTCCATTGTGATGAACCATTGGAATTCAGGGGCGACGGAACGTTCCACTGGCGAGATAACGTTCAAGCTTAGGGACGCGCCGCATGCGGCGCGTCCCTTGGAGCGCAGTGTTGGGCGCCCTCACGGCAAGACCGCAAGGAAGATAAACACGGCGAACAGCACTAGATGTACGGCTCCCTGAAGCACTGTAGAACGCCCCCCGGCCAAGGTCATTGCCGAAATCATCAGGGTGAGCACGAGCAGCACCATCTCCTTTGGAGGCAGCCCGAGATCCAGCCGCAGTCCCCATATGATGGAAGTGGCTGCCACAGCTGGTATGGTCAGGCCGATTGTGGCAAGCGCAGAACCCAGAGCCAGATTGAAGCTCGTCTGCATGCGATTGCGCATGGCTGTTCGGACTGCGGCCCAGGTTTCGGGCAGCAGAACCATAAGCGCGATAGCGATGCCGATGACCGCATGCGGCACCGATGCCGCATTAACAATGGCCTCAATATTAGGCGCAAGCGCCTTGGCAAGGCCAACGACGGCAACTAGACAGAGAAACAGCAGCGCAAAACTTGTGAACGCCACAGACGCAGGGGGCGGAGTTGCAGGTTGGTCCTCGGACTCCACTCCGACGGGCAGAAAATAACTACGATGGCGCACGGTCTGCACGAAAACAAAAACTCCGTAAAGCGTAAGTGAGACCACGCCAACAAAGGCAAGTTGGACCGACGAGAGCGTTGGCCCAGGCGTGGAGGTAGTGAACGAGGGCAGCACCAGCGTCAAGATAGTGAGGGTGGCAAGTACCGACAACGCCGGGTTGGTTCCTTCGACCCTGAAGGTGAGCACGCGATGCCGCAAAGCCCCCATCAGTAGGCACAGTCCCACAGTGCCGTTACAGACGATCATCACGGTCGCATACACCGTATACTGATACGGTGTCGTCAGGAGTTCGTGGCTAAACTCCTGACCATCGCAGATCTCCCTGGCGCGAACAAGAAATCCGCGTTCAACTTCCTCTCGCTTATGAGCACCGGCGCCGTTGGCGAATAGCTTGTATTGCCGTGGTCCGACTTCTAGAACTTCAAAACTCATCATCGCCCCCTCAAGCCAACGAGAATTCGGGGTTGAAGCACATCCGTCGATCATTGCCAGAGCGGGCAAAAGAAATAGGTAGGGCCGCATGTAATCTCCTAAGAAGAGCTCCAATCGGGATAGGAAGAAGCCTCACGGCCCCTCCCTCCCACACCACCGGACATACGGGTCACGTATCCGGCGGTTCGACGAATTAAATTTCTACCGTGGTGGTGCAAGATTCGGTAGTCCCAAGTTTATGAAGAACTGTAATGTGCGTATTTCGCCGAACGTGACCGGTGATTTCGCCAAAGCGTGACCGATGCGGAGATGCTGTATGGGTAAAGATTGATGTTGCCTCAAACGGTCATGCTCTTGGCGAAATCGCGGTTACGCTTTTGTGAAACGACGGTCACGCTGTCGCGAAATTGGAGAGGCGGCAGGGTTATCCACGGTGCCGCCTCCCGCTGATTTATCAAGCGGGAGGCGAGCGGCGCGGTGGGTAACCCGTGTTGCGTGCAAAGGCGGTTCATCGTGCTGGATTTTCCTGCTTACGCAGGGATTCGCCAGTCAGGGCGAGCTTGTGCGCCGCGTGCAGCACCCGATCCAGAATGGCATCCGCCAGTATTGGATCGTTGAGATAGGTATGCCAGTGTTCCGTCGGTAGCTGGCTGGTGATCAGGGTGGCACGCGTCCCCACCCGGTCATCAATCACCTCCAGCAGATCGTTACGTCCCGCCTGATTCAACGGCGCCAAGCGTGGTCAAGCGATCTACATGACAAATGTCGCCGTGGAAGCGTACCCGACTTCAGGGAGGAATGTACCTGTCAGAAATGAAAGGTGACAGCAGAAAAGCAAGGTGGGTGCGAAGATGGCGCCGCCAGCGGCAGCAATCGACAATCTCGTCTATCAATCGCTGCGCAACGCCAGGGCGACGGCGTGGGTCTTATTGGAGGCGCCGAGTTTCTCGACGATGTTGTTGACGTGAAATAAGGCATTGGCAGTTCAATGCCAAAATTCCGATTTGACATTAAACACTAGCCCGCTTGCCCATCCAGGCGGGGGCGGGTCAGAACGGGCCAGTAACGTACGCCATAAAGACCGAAGGCCAGGGCCCACAGCAGTCCCGAGAGTTGAATGCTCGCTAGATAAAAGTCCGGCGATACGATGCCGCCGAAGACACGAACAAGCGCTGCGATCTGAACCAGAAGAAACATGAGCACTTCGAAGCCATCCGCGATCAGATGCCGCCCGGTATGGCCGCGGGCGGTTCGGGTCATCATGCCCAGCGTCAATCCGCCAATTGCGCCTGTTGTCAGGGCGTGAATGGCATAGGATCCGGACAAAAGGTGCAGTGCAGTCATGCCACGCAACGCGAGATAAGCCACTATCCAGGCATAGGCCGCATGCAGTATCCATACCAGCGGCGTATTCAGGGTGCGCCACGGTTTCCACAGGGACAGCCGCAGTCCATGGGCCAGGGCACCGAGCAGTGCAATTATGGCGATGACATTCTGAGGTAATTGCAGCAGGTCTGCGGCGAACAGCAGCAATATCGCGCCAAGTGCGCATTTTTCCAGCAGCGCGTGGCGTGTGGCATTGGCTCCAGGTACTCCGTTGTTGGTGAACATCGGAATCACGCGGCCAGCCACGACTGCCATGGTGAACAGGATCACGTCCAGTGCGAGTTGCAGACCCAGGCGCGGTTCCACTTCGAAGCGGCCTTGCAGCGCCAGGTGCAGGGCCAGGGACAACAAGGCCATCAACACCAGCAGGCCGACAAAGAAATAGTTGCGGACATTGCGCGATCGGAAAAGCGGAACGCCAATTGCCACGGCGATGGCGAGAGGAAAGGCCGCATTGACCACCGCTGCCGTCATGGCCAGAGGGGTCAGTAGCAAAACCCTGCCGCCGATCCAGAGCGCTGCCAATGCCATCAATGGGACGCCACTCGGAGTCGGCTGCTTCGTCCACGCGCGCACGGCAGTCAGCAAAAAGCCAGCGATCACCGCCGTGGCATATCCGAACAGCATTTCATGACCATGCCATGCTGCCCCTTTCAGGTACGCGGAGGGCAGGTCGCCGGAAAATTGCATTGACCAGAGCAGCACACTGAAAGCACTGAAAAAACTCGCCAGCAGATAAAACGGGCGAAATCCTAAATTCCATAGCGCGTGGTGGTGATTCGTTGTCGGCACGTGTGCAGGCGGCAGTTGGTTCATGGGGCGTCCTGAAAAATCCATCGTGATAGCCAGTTTAGCCGTCCTTCATCGAGAACACCTTGTTGTTTTCGAATCGGATGCTGGCGATTGGCAGATGCAGACTTTGCTGTGCCGCGACGCTTGAGCGGCCTAAGCGCGCCAGCGCACAGAACGGCAGGCGATATCCGCCTAATCTCATCGGCACCGGTGGTGGTCACCGATCAAGCGGCCCCGAGCGCAGATTTCTGAAGCTGCGGTTTACTGGGCGCGTGTCAATAAGGAGATGAAAATGAAGAGTAGGCACAGGATCGAGAATAAACACGAAGGCAATCACAAAGATAAAGCAGTGATCGCCGGAGCGGCTGATTTCCACGGCGAACGAATTCAGCAGGAAGCGGACATCGAGGCGAAGAATGAGACGGCGAACCGCCCCGAGGGTAATTACGAATACGAGCAAATGATCGCTGAGAACGCCGTATTCAACCCCAAGCAAATGATTGAGGAAGCGGCCTTTTATATCGCCGAACAGCGCGACTTCGCTCCCGGAAATGAGCTAATCGATTGGCTCCAGGCCGAAAATGACGTGGAGACCACGCTGGGCAACGCGAAATAGCTGCAACTTATAGTTTTCTTTCTCGCCCGCGCCGAAAATCGCGCCGTCGCCATCTTTTCGTTGGCGGCGGCGGTCACGCGTCAGTTCAACTTCAGCACTAGCCGGTTATCAACACCCTTAACGCCTGACACCGCAGCGGCCAAGGCTTTGGCCCGCTCGCTACTGGCCAGCGAATCCGCTGAGCCGCTCAGGCTTACGACGCCTTTTACGGTGTCTACACTGATTTGCAGGGTCTTAAGGCCCGGCTCGGCAAAAATGGCCGCCTTGACCTTCGCCGTAATCTCAGCATCGTCAATGGCGACCGCAGTTTTGGTGCCTTGTTCGCCCAGCTTGTCACCGACCTTATCGACCGTCTCGCCAATTTTCTTGCCGGCTTCATTCGCGGTCTGGTCGATCTTTTTGCCAGCGCTCTCCGCCGGGCCGGGCTTGCTGTCACAGGCGGAAAGCCCGGCAACGAGTAGCAGCGAAATGCCGATTAATTTTAAATTTTTCAAGGTTTTCATTGTGCGGCCCTTTCCAGAGGTGTTCACATCGCCAAAGTGGTTCCCCTCAGTTGATGGCGAATCAAATGAAGAGGCCGCCTTCCCAAACCGGAAGCCGGGCGATTATTCACGCGAACGCACTGTCCCACTTTCTTACACAAACTTCCGTGCGCTATCGAACATAGGCAAGGGCTTTTGGAAATGCGTGCAGATGTCCCGGCGCGCTGCGATTTTTCAAAGGCTATGTGCGCTGCAGGACAGACCCTGCCAGTTTCTGGGCGCGATAATCGACGGACGATCCGGGGTGGATTGAACGCCGGGCGCGCCCGCCTGGGGTCGATTTCTGGAGCAGCGCATGAACTATCGTCTGTCAGTGTTTGATACTCAAACCCAACGGAGGTCATATCGTTGTTTCGAGGGCAGGAATGACCGTTACGAGCCGTTCGCCAGGTCTTGTCCATGATCTACTTTGATTACCATCTTTGGCGGCGCTTCCGGTCAATTGCCGCACCCTACTGGTTGCGTGAAGAAAAATGGCAGGCGCGCGGACTGCTTGTCCTGCTGGTGCTGTTATTGTTGGGGCAGACCGGGTTTTCGGTGCTCTTCAACCAGCTTACGGGCGAGTTCACCTCGGCATTGGCGGCCAAGGATGCTGACCGGTTCTGGACGTCGATCGTGCAATGCCTGGGCATCCTGATCGTGGCCATACCGATTTATGCGTTTTATTACTATGTGCGCGACAAACTCGGTCTTAACTGGCGGCGCTGGCTAACGCGAAATTTTCTCGGCAGCTATTTTAGCCATCGGGCTTATTACGAATTGAATGCCAATGCCGAGATCGACAACCCCGATCAGCGTGTTGCCGAAGACATCAACACCTTTACCCAGAAATCACTTCAATTTCTGCTGGTCATCGTCGGTGCCGTGCTGCAACTGATCGCCTTTTGTGGCGTGCTTTGGTCGATATCCACCGAACTGGTTTTTTTCCTGGTCATCTATGCCGTTGCCGGAACGGCGGTTACCGTGTTGGTATTCGGCAAGGTTCTCATCAGGCTCAATTTTTATCAGCTCAGGCGTGAAGCTGATTTCCGTTTCAGTCTGGTGCGTATTCGCGAGAACGCCGAAGCCATTGCCTTCTATCGTGGTGAAGCCCAGGAAGCTTGGCAGGTCGGTCAGCATTTCAATGAGGCCTTCAGCAATTTTAATAAGCTGATCCGCGCGCAACTGAATCTGAATCTTTTTCAGTACGGCTTCAGTCTGATGACCATTGTGTTGCCCTACGCGATCATTGCCAGCCGGGTTCTCTCAGGGGAACTTGAAGTCGGGCGGGCGATCCAGGCAGCCGGTGCGTTTGCCGCGATATTGAGCGCACTGACGGTGATCATCGATAACTTTGAAAGCTTCAGCAAGTTTGCCGCCGGGATTGATCGTCTCGATAGCTTCGCCAGATTCCTTGCTAAGAAAGATGGTGGTTTGCGCAAGCCAGGGGATGAAATCGTTTTTGTCAGCAATTCGCACCTGGCAATCGAAGATCTGACCTTGCTGACGCCGAATCATGCGCGAACTCTGGTCAGGGATCTTTCGTTGACCATTGATCCGGGGCAGGGGGTGATGATCGTCGGTGCCAGCGGTTGCGGAAAAAGTTCGCTGCTACGCGCCATTGCCGGTTTGTGGCGTTCCGGAAGTGGCCGCATCATCCGGCCGGATGCCGGAGAGATGCTATTTCTGCCGCAACGTCCGTACATGCTGCTCGGCAGCCTGCGCAGTCAGTTGTTGTATCCGCAGCAGGACCGGCAGATCAGTAACGAGGAACTCCAGAGTCTGCTTGAGCGTGTCAATCTGCCTGATCTTGCCGACCGCTTTGGCGGCTTTGAAGCCGAACTTGACTGGGCCAAGGTATTGTCTGTCGGCGAGCAACAGCGCGTGGCTTTTGCCCGCGTGTTGCGCGTCGAACCGCGCTACGCCATCCTCGATGAGGCGACCAGCGCTCTCGATATTGCCAACGAGGACAGTCTGTATCAACTGCTGGCGGGCAGCACGACGACGCTGATCAGTGTCGGTCATCGTCCTTCAATCCTGAAATACCATCCACAGGTTCTGGAGCTTCTGGGTAACGGGGAATGGCGGCAGTATGCAGCGGAAGACTACCGCGCGAAGCAGTAGCCCTGCGTTCGCCTCTTTGGTCAATAGTTTGAAGCCAGGAGCGATTGGGCCAAGTCGAGCTCCTCGTGCTCAAATGCTGGCGAAAAATCATCAAGTTCTTGTGGCTTGAGGCCAACTTCGGCGCTCAGTGCGACGGTCCGCCAACTCGTTATCGCCTTTAGCACGTCAGAAAGAGTTGCCCGAGCCTGATTGGCATCCAGCATGAAGCGGTTGGCGAGCTCAAACAACGTTTTGATGGACGTAATGGGACCAGTAAGCGAAGCTTGAATACTCTCGGGTGCCGTCCTTTGCGTACGCCAGACGGCCAAGGTCGGCGCCCTCCTTGCCGATGCATACGTCCAATCGAGCAGTTAGCCTCCGAGAGTTGTTGCCAGAGGTGGGCTTCATAGGGCGCCAGCGCCTTTTTCGAGTTTTGGGGGCCTGGCGCGTTGCGGAAGCTTCTCGTCAGCAAGCATCAGCCCAATGGAGTCTTCCGCAGTGTCCATCAGCCGTCCGAGGCGGTCCAGTTCACCAAAGACTTGCAGTGCACGAGCCAGGTGCTGTAGCGCGATGCCCGCGTGGCCTTGTTCCATGCGCTGCACAGTCTTTGTGGACACACCTATGCGCTCGGCCAGCATGCCTTGCCATGCTGCGGCGCAGCCGGGCACGCTCGAGGTCGCCCCCCAATTTCTTGAGCGTACGACTGACGGGTAAGGGCAGTGGTGTCGCCATATTAAATCCAGAATTTGTCTTAATAAATAGATTAAAAAGTCATATAAGTCGCATTGTTGTTTTTATCGCCAGTCTTTGTCAAGTTCGCCGGAAAGGGCTTGTTCGCTTTCTCTTCGCCGGCGCAGACTGAAATCTAGTCTGGTCGAAGCCTGTGCGTTGGGCTAGGAGTTCTGCGCCGTCGATGCGCTCCGCCAGGCTCTCGATGTCGCGCTCTGTCACGCCGGCCTGCGCGAAGTGCTCCTGCCAGGTGTTCACGACGTCGATGACGGCGACAACTTCGGCCACGGCCTCCGCGGGCAGCAGACCGAATGCATCGCACTGCGACATTGCATTTTCGAGCGTCGAGTCTCGGCCCAGTGCTCCGCAAATAAATTCCTGGTATCCCTGCCCCGAGTTGGTCGGCAGGACGTCGTACGCCGGCGCCAGTTTCAGGCGGCCATTGCTCAACGGGTTCACGACCAGTAGGGCGTGGTTCTTTTCGTGGTCATCCGTGTTGTCGACCAAAATGTTGAAAACCATGCGACGGAAGAGCTCGCGTGCGTCGCGCTGGTTGATGTCGTCTTTGGTGATGCCGACGCGGCGGAGAATCCGCGCCAGTTCGGGGTAGCCCATCTCTGGCTCCTCGCCCGATGCGGTGGCCGCCCGGATGGCGGTGCCGGCCGAGATGCTGTGAATCCGCATACCCAGTTCGCGGTCGAAGCGGCGAATGGCGACCGCGTTTGCCCCGGTGAGGTGGATGACCTGCGTCTTGGCCACCGTGATGCCCGCGCGCTCGGCCAGAGTCATCGTCGCGTGTTCTATGAGTGGCGTGTCGACGGGTTCGTTGTTGAAGAACTTGATAACCCACTGCTCGCCATCGATGTCGATGAGCGCCTTGGGTTTTGCGCCACCGAGCGGAGTGCCTCCGCCCGCAATAATCTTGGCTTCCAGGGGGGTTATGGGTTCCGAAGCTTCAATCTTGGCCGCCACCTCGCTTAGCTGTTGCGCATCGTCAAGCCGAGGAAGCGGACCTACGTCTCGTGGGCTGTAGGTGCTCGACGATGTTGAAACACCGAGCGCACCGAATCGGTCGTCGCCGGCGTAGTACAAATACTCCATGAGGGAGAGGCGCTTGGGCTTTTCCACGCAACGGATGACCTTCTCGCCCCAACGGTCCGGCCGCGCATCATCGACTGCGCCGACCGCGCGTTGCGCATCGGCCGCCAGACGGCCTGGAGGCATGTGCCCTATGTCGACGAGGGGCAGGTCCTCGCTCAGCGCGAACCCATTGTCTAGCCACTGCTTGCCGTAGTGCAACGAGACGCCCTTGCCGGCGGCAACCAGCCTCAGCGCTCCGACGTAGCGCGGTGTGCCCGGGTCACCCAGGTACCAAAGGTACAGGTCGTCCAGACGCATCTTAGCCCGTCGTCTGGTTCTTACGCGTACGCCCTTCCGCGGAGGCTTGGGTACGCGCGCGGCCTAGTTCAAGGGCCTCACGGACATCCATCTCAATGGCACCTCGGTCGTACTCAGGCGCCGCGAGATTTCCAAGCTCTCCGTCTCGCTGGATGAGCCAGAGCGCCGTCGCGATGATGCCGATGCCCACAGACGGGTCACCGGCTTCGAGGCGCTGCAGCGTGGGCACAGAAACCCCCATGCGTTTCGCCCAGGTCTTCAATGACTCTTTGCGACGCAAGCGGGCCACAGCCAAGTCGGCACCAAGTTTTTCGAGGGCGGCAGCCGTCGCAGGCGGGAGATGCAGGAGGGCACGAGCGGTTTTTGGCATACACATAGATTATAACGGAATTAGCTGTTTGGTCAATATCTATGTGTATGCCACATGGCCTCTCCTCACTTATCTTGCGAAGCCCCCGGCAAATGACGGGGTGCGATTCAAACTCATGTGACCATCTACACAAGCCTTAACCACAGGTCCCTACCGCGCCACAAGCAGTGCAGAAGTCGCAACCGTCCTTGCGGATCATGGTGTGGTTGCCGCATTCGGCGCACAGTTTGCCGGCCGTGGGTTTGGCTGCCGTGCTGCCGACCGGGGTTTGCAGAATGCCCATTTGCTGTAGCGGCATACCGTTCTCGTCGAGGATGCCGAGCATGGCGTAGCGGTGGATGATGAGTTGTGCCATGTAGGCCACTGTCGATGGGTAATTGGTTTGCTTGCGCGTGCCGGGGATGAAGGCCATGAAGTCGCCGAGCGGCTCGGGGTAGTCGAGCAGTTTCCGAAGTTTCATGCCAATCCAGGCCGGGTCGAGAACGCGCATGTCGAGCGAGAGCAGCTTGGTCAGGCCGTCGAGGGCGCGCGGGTAGTTGCCGGAGAGCCATACCGAGTAGGGGCGGGTGACACCGTCAGGCAGGGTGATTTCCTTGAGGCCGAGAACGAAGTCTTCATCGGTGGCCGGGTTGAAGATGTCGACCGTCCATGACAGGGTGCCGTCAGTACCGGTCTTCGGTTCTTTCAGGCTGAACATGGCATCGAGCACTGGCGTCGGACCCTCGTTCTTGAAGGCGCCGAGTTGCTCAACGCGAAACTGGATCAATCGCGCCATGGCGGAGACCAGGGAGGGCATGCGCAGACGCTCGCCATGCGGCGGGAAATGCATGTCAAAGCCTTCGCCATTTGGCGTTTTAGCCAGTGTTTCGAGTTTCAATGCCAGCCAACCGTGGTCTTTGGCGCGCATGTCCATCGATAGTGTCTTGGCGACGGCGCCGAGGCCGCGTGGTTGCGCTGGGCCGTTGACCCAGGCTTCGAACGGCCATGAGCGGCCTTCTTCCTCGACATGGCCGACGAAGAGGGCGAACTTGCCAAGTTCGTGCTCAATCATGTAAGTCCACGCCATATTGCCTTCCGGTAGCTTAGGCCGGCCCGGCCAGCGCAGGCTGGAGAGCACCGGCGCAGGAAGGTTCTTGATCGACAGGCGGCGGTTGGCGTCGCCGCTGATAAAGTCCTGAGGCTGCTTTTTGTCTTCGGCCTGCTTGGTCGACTCGACCGAGAGCACCGAGCCCAGTACGCTGTTCGGGCGGTAGGTGGCCAGACCCTTGAGGCCGGCTTTCCAGGCGCTCATGTAGAGGTCCTGGAATTCCTCGTAGGGGTAGTCGGCCGGGACGTTGACCGTCTTCGAGATCGAAGTGTCGATGAAGGGCGCGACGGCGGCGACCATGTCCTTGTGCGCCTGCGCCGAGATTTCGAGCGCGGTGACAAAGTAGTCGGGCAACTTCTCGACATCGCCGCCCATGTGCTTGTACAGACGCCAGGCGTAATCCTCGACGGCGTATTCCTTGAGCGTGCCGTCGATCATGCGTTTCTTGCGGTTATAGGTCCACGAGAAGGGGGGTTCGATGCCATTGCTGGCATTGTCGGCAAAGGCCAGCGAGATGGTGCCTGTGGGGGCAATCGAGAGTAGGTGCGAATTACGCAGGCCGTGCTTGCGGATCTCGGCCTTGACCTCGGTCGGCAGACGCGAGGCGAAGTTGCCACCGGAGAGGTACAGTTCAGCGTTGAACAGCGGGAAGGCGCCGCGTTCCTTGGCCAGTTCGACCGAGGCGAGGTAGGCGGTGTTGCGCATGTGTTCGGAAATGCGCGCGCCCATGGCGGTGGCTTCCGGCCGATCGTAGCGCATGCACAGCATGCACAGAGCATCGCCCAAGCCGGTATAGCCGAGGCCGACACGGCGCTTGCTGGCTGCTTCTTCGCGCTGGCGGTCGAGCGGCCAGGCGGTGACATCGAGCACATTATCGAGCATGCGGGTCGACACCTTGACGACTTCGCCGAAGGCAGCAAAGTCGAACTCGGCACGGTTGGTGAAGGCGTTTTTGACGAACAGGGTCAGGTTGATCGAGCCCAGGCAGCAGCAGCCATAGGGCGGCAGTGGCTGTTCGGCGCAGGGGTTGGTAGCCTCGATAACTTCGCAGTAATAGAGGTTGTTATCCTTGTTCATGCGGTCGAGGAAGAGAATTCCCGGTTCGGCATGATCGTAGGTGGACTTCATCACCTGGTCCCACAGGTCACGGGCGCGTACCTTGCGATAGACCCACGTGCCGTCGTCACGCTGATAGGCGCCGCCGGCTTTCATGTCGGCATTGGGTTCGGCGCGGTGTGTCAGTTCGACCTCGGAATCGGTTTCAACCGCCTGCATGAAGGGGTCGGTGACGCCGATCGAGATGTTGAAGTTGGAGAGGTCGCCGTGGTCCTTGGCGTGGATGAAGACTTCGATGTCCGGATGGTCGCAGCGCAGCACGCCCATCTGTGCGCCGCGGCGGGCGCCAGCGGATTCGACGGTTTCGCACGAACGGTCGAAAACACGCATGTAGGAGACCGGGCCGGATGCGCGCGACTGGGTGCCCTTGACCTGCGCGCCTTGCGGGCGGATCGACGAGAAGTCATAGCCGACGCCGCCGCCACGACGCATGGTTTCAGCGGCTTCGGCGAGCGCACTGTAGATGCCGGGTTTGCCGTCGACGAGTTCGACGATGGAATCACCCACCGGCTGCACGAAACAATTGATCAGCGTAGCCGCCAACGGCGTGCCGGCGGCCGAATTGATGCGACCAGCCGGGACAAAACCGTTTTCCTGCGCCCACAGGAAGCGTTCCTCCCATTTGGCGCGGTATTTTTCTTCTTCGTTGGCGGCCAGGGCGCGAGCCACACGGCGGCGAACGTCATGGACGCTGGCTTCGCTGCCTTTGGCGTACTTTTCGATCAGGACTTCGGCGGAAATTTCCTGTTCGGCCATGGGCGCGGTTTGCGGCATTTCAACGATCGCGGTCAAGGATAGTTGCTGTGAATTCTGGCTCATGTTTTCCTCTCTGTTTTTGTGGCAACGGCCTGCGGTGTGTGCGGTGTGGACGATACGGGTGACCATTGAAATCAAACCGACGCGAACGGGGTGCTCTGAACATCAGGGGGTAAAGCTGAGTTTTTTAGTCAGGCAAGACATAAATCTACTGCATGTAGTGTCCATAGGCAAGAAAATGACTAAATGTAGTTGTTGTTGACCATGCGCAACAGGCAGAAAAAGACTGTGGAATCACCAATTTGCGTGGAATGAAGTTTATTTTTACTGCGCCGCACAATTCGGTGTGTGGCGCGCCGGCGGGTAACACGGCAAGCGCGTTACCCGCTGCGGCAGGTGTTTTGCGCTGGCGTTGATGGCGAGGATACCCTTGCTTAATCCGGCGTCAGTTCCTTGTTGCGGTTGGCGTGGGCGATCAGCGTGGCGATGACGCAGGAGGCGATGCGTGTTTCGGCGGTGTCGGCGCGGCTAGTTAGTACGATGGGCACCTTGGCGCCGAGGACGATGCCTGCGGTGAGGGCGTTGGCAAGATATTCGAGCTGTTTGGCGACCATATTGCCAGACTCCAGATCGGGAACGACGAGGATTTCGGCACGACCGGCGACTGCCGAGTTGATGCCCTTGGTCTTGGCGGCCTCGATCGATACCGCGTTGTCAAAGGCCAGCGGGCCGTCGAGCAGGCCGCCCTTGATCTGGCCGCGATCGGCCATTTTGCACAGTGCGGCGGCGTCAAGCGTGGACTGGATCTTGGGATTTACGGTTTCGACCGCCGAGAGAATCGCCACTTTCGGTTCCGGGATGCCGATGATGTGCGCGAAGTCGATAGCGTTCTGGATGATGTGCACTTTTTCTTCCAGCGTCGGCGCGATATTGATCGCCGCGTCGGTGATCAGGATCGGCCGCGGGTAGGTCGGCACATCCATCAGAAAGACATGGCTGATGCGGCGCGCGGTGCGCAGACCGGCAGCTTTTGATACCACTTCAGCCATCAGTTCGTCGGTGTGCAGGCTGCCCTTCATCAGCGCTTCGGCGTCGCCGTTGCGAATCAGGGTGACGGCCATTGCTGCCGAGTCGTGGCTGTGTTTGACGTTGACGATGCGGTGTTGTTTGAGGTCCAGGCTGTATTCTGCGGCAATGGCGCGTATCTTGGTTTCGGGGCCGATCAGGATGGGGTCGATGAGGCCGGCTTCGGCGGCCATCAGTGCGCCTTTGAGCGATTCCAGGTCACAGGGATGAACCACCGCCATGTCGATCGGCGACAGTCCCTTGGCGCGCGATACCAGTGTTTGCAAGCGGGCGAATTTGTCCGAGATGGTAATGTCCGGCAGGTCGACGCGCTTGGTGATCATCTTCTCGGCCGGCGCCAGTACTTCGGCGGTGCCATGCACGACCTGCATGCCGTCCTGGTTGATGCATGAGCAGTCGAAAATGATGTGCTGGTTGTGGGCGAACATCTGCTTCGCGGTTACCGTAACGGTAATCATGTCGCCGAGTCGTACTGGTCGCGCAAAATGCAGCGCCTGATCAACGAGGATGGTCCCCGGCCCAGGGAATTGTGTTCCGAGCACGGTTGAGATGAGCGAGGCGCTCCACATGCCGTGCGCGATGACCTCCCTGAACATGCCGCTATTGGCGAATTCCTGGTCGCCCATCGCCGGATTCATGTCGCCGGACATGATGGCGAAGAGTTTGATGTCTTCGGCACGTAGCGAGCGAATCAGTGACGAACTGTCGCCGATGTTTATCTCGTCGAAAATCCGGCTTTCAAGGAAGTGCTGGTGAGTTTCTATACGCATCATTACGCTCCGAGAAGGACTTTTTCAACCACGCCGTGTATCAGGGTGCTTCCCTTCAAATCATGCGGGAAATTATAATCTGCTGCGGTGCAACATACAAATCTTTGTTGCAAGATCCGCAGAATGCAGGACAGGCCAGCGCTGCTGACCAAGTCCGGAGCAAAGTCTGGCCCGGTGGTGGCGTGGGTGCGCCGTAGTTTCAGATCTTGAATATCTGATCGTAGGCAGCCAGCGCCTTGGTGATTTGCGCAGACGGCTTGGCCGGATCGCCCAAGCCGAATTCAGCCTGGAGTGAGGGTTTGTTGTCCGAGATGTAGTCAATGACCCGGTCCAGATTGGCCAGCCGGTTAGGGATGAAATTGTTGGGGGAATTGAGCAATTCGGCCGATTTGGCAAAGTTTGCGCTGAACTGCTGTAGGGTATCGATCGTTCCGTCCCTGTTGCTCGCAAGCGCCGCATCCAGTCGGGTGGCATCGAATGAGGCGAGATTGGTGTTCTGATCAATGGTAAAACCCAGGTCACGTAGGCCGTGAAAGCCGTCTTTCGCTCCGTTAAAAGGGTTCTCGACGCTTTGCTCGAGTTCGTAGAGTGAAACTTCGGCGGCTTGAGTTCCGGCCAGCACGCCATCGCTCTTCACCGTTGCGTCAAAGCGCTTGATCCATTCGTTGTACTTCCCGGCAAAGGTCTGAAGCTGGGCATTGATGGCCTCGTTGTCCATTGCAGCGTTGACGCTGCCCAGCGTCTGTCCAGCGTCTTGCAAGCCGGCAACAGCGGTTTTCATTTCGCTCAGTTCAGAGAACTGAGCTTTGTAGGTGACGTCTTTGGTGTTGATGACGCTCATCATTCGGTAAGCGGATTGCGGGTCGAAGAGCGACATATTAAGGCCGCTGGCCGAAAGCTCCTGGCTGGAGGTCGAGGCGCCAAGGAGCGAAAGCGGATCGCTTGCGCTGGTCAGAAAATCGAGTCCTGAGGATGCTTGGCCCCCATTGAAAACCGAACCGAGCAGTGAATTGACCGACTGCGCCTGAAATGCGGCCAGGCGCAGAGAAAGCGACGATGAAAAGTCACCGCTTTCCGGCGTCGTGGCGCGCCTGGTTTCTGACATGCTACTTGGCTGAGCCTGGCTGAATAGGGTAATGGATAAAGGTGACATGGCGACTCCTGTTGCAACATTATTAAGATCAGGCGACTCGCTAACGGGCGCCGTTCAATGAGAATCATATTCTCAACACGCAATATACGGGCCAGTTGTTTCCAGTACCGCTGGAGGGTCCAAAAGCAAGCTTTCGGAAGACGCGTCGACCAGGGCAGCGGCAAAAATTGCCGCTCGTCTGGGTCGAAATGGCCGGTCGCTTGGGTGAAGTCTGGAGTGCTTGCAACAATTTCCAGATGTTGCAGAGGCTATTTTTCGAATACGTAGGTTCCCGGCGCAGGACCGAGATCAGGATAGTTGTTGGCCTTGGTGTCGGGTGGCGCGACCATTGGCCCGCACTGCGGCGTGAGCCAGGCCAGCCAGTCTTCCCACCACGACCCCTGGGTTTTCCCGGCTCTTCCGAACCAGTGTTCGAAATGCTCGTTACGTTCGGGTTCAGCAACCCAGAAAGCGCGTTTGGGTGGATTGACCACCGGATTGACGATGCCAAGAATGTGACCCGAGGTGGACAAAACGAAACGTACCGGCGCCTTGACGTTGATGTACTTGCGGATACGGTAGGACTGTCGCCAGGGAACGATGTGATCGTCCTCGGCGCTTACCGCATAAAGCGGTTGGGTGATGCGATCAAGGTCGATCGGCTCGCCGGCGATGGTCAGTGCATCACGCTTCATCAGGTTGTTATTCAGGTACATTTCGCGCAGGTAGAAGGAGTGCATGGCGGCCGGCATGCGCGTCGTGTCCATATTCCAGAACAGCACGTCAAACGCAGGTAGTGGCTCACCAAACAGATAACTTTTCTCGAAATAGTGCCAGACCAGGCTGTTTGAGCGCAAAAGACGGAAGCTCGATGCCATGTCGTTGCCGTCGAGATAGCCGACTTTCGCCATTTTCGCTTCGAGCGAACGAATCGCGCCCTCATCGATGAACACATCAATGTCACCCGGCTTGGAGAAGTCGGTCAGGGTGGTGAATAAGGTCCAGTTAGCCACTGGCATATTTTTCTCACCATAGTGGCGACTGGCCCAGGCCATGTAGGTCGCTACCAAGGTGCCGCCAATGCAGTACCCGGTCAGATTGACCTGCGGCACCTTGCACAGCTTGCACACGGCACCGACCACCTGATCGACACCTTCGAGCAGGTAGTCGTCAAAACTGACATCTGCCATCTCGGCAGTCGGGTTTTTCCAGCTTGTGATGAATACGCTGTAGCCCTGGTCGGTGAGGTATTTGACCAGACTCTTCTTGGCCGTCAAATCCAGGATGTAGAACTTGTTGATCCAGGGCATGATGATGACGATAGGTGTTGCGTGCACTTTGGCGGTTGTCGGCGTGTAGTGGATCAACTCAAGCATGCGGTTGCGGAAAACCACCCGCCCCGGCGTTGTGGCCAGATCAACTCCCACCGTAAAGGCATCGGCTTCGACCATGCGGATGTTTTTTGCTTCGATATCGCGTAGCAGGTTCTTGAAGCCCTGCTTTAGACTATCTCCATTGCTCTGAAGGCATTTGCGCATGGCAACCGGGTTGGTGAAAAAGAAATTGGTCGGCGCCATTGCGTTGAGCCACTTTCTCACCCAGAAAGCCGCCCGCCGGCGCTCCTTGTCGGAAAGACCGGGGGTTTCGAAAAGCATGTCCTCAAGCCGATGTGTAAACCCAAGGTATGACTCCTTGATGATGTCCCAGCTTGGTATTTCAGTCCACACCGGGTCGGCAAAGCGAGCATCATCGGCATGCGGTTTGATCACATCGTCACTCGCCAAACCGAAGGCGCGGCGCATGAGGTGTGTCTGAATGGCCAGGACATCGCTGGACATCGCGCTGAGCGCCCGCGCAAACTCCTGCGGATGCATCATCCACGCCACCTGAGCATTGAGAATTGACGTTGTCACGCCAAAAGGGTCGAGGCGCTGCTGAAGCCTGGCCATCAAACCTTCATAGGTACTGACTCCCGTTAGATCCATGGCGAAGTCCTGTTTTCTCAATAAACCGTTACTGCCCATAACGCCCTCCATTGACAGAGACAACGCCGCTCCGAAGCAGACCGGGCGCGGCACCCCTCCAGCCTAAGCAAAGCAGCCTTTGGAAATTTCAAAACCACGTTACCCGGGCGTCGTTTTTTCAGGGAACTGCGTCTCACTCAAACCTGAAATTCTGGCGAAACAACCATCCAGCGGACAACGACGTCCCGGCGGACAGCCATGCTCCAAGACACATTGTTGCTGCGTCTGGTCGGTTAGGACAATCGTGTGTTCAGCCTCGCAGCGGCCAATCGGGGAATCTAAAAAGGTCATGACGCACTCCTTACCAAGGTCTTAGAACCACTATAGACCCTGCGTCAGTGGCATACAACGTGGAGTAACCGGTGCGTACCGCCAGATCACCCGTATTTACTGAGCCTGAAAGCGCATCGACAGATCGAGAGCATGAACATCCTTGGTCAAAGCGCCAACCGAGATGCGGTCGATGCCTGTTTCGGCAATGCTGCGCAGTGTTTCGAGCGTGACGTTGCCTGAGGCTTCAAGTACGGCACGACCCGCAGTAATCGCGACGGCCTCATGCATCTGGTCAAGGCTCATATTGTCGAGCAGAATCATTGTCGCGCCGGCGGCGAGCGCCTGATTCAGCTCGGCGGCGTTTTCGACCTCGACCTGAATGAACTTGCACTGGCCGGCCGTCGCCACGGCTAACCGTGTTGCCGTGGCCATTGCAGCAGCAATGCCGCCGGCAGCGAGGATATGGTTTTCCTTGATCAGAATTGCATCGTACAAACCCAGGCGATGATTGCTGCCGCCGCCGCACTTGACGGCGTATTTTTGTGCCAGACGCAAGCCGGGAAGTGTTTTTCGGGTATCAACAACCTGCGCCCGGGTGTCGGCAATGGCGTCAGCATACTGGCGTGTCTTGGTCGCTACGCCAGAAAGCAGTTGCAGAAAGTTCAGTGCCGTACGCTCGCCTGTGAGCAGGGCGCGCGCCGGGCCTTCAATTTCGCACAGAATCTGGTCGGGAACGACCCGGTCGCCGTCGGCGGCTGTCCAGATGATCGAAATAGTGGGGTCGAGTCTGGCGAAGCAGTGTTCAAACCATGCTCTGCCACACAACACAGCGTTTTCGCGGGAGACAATGGTGGCGCGTCCGATGGCATCGTCAGCAACCAACTGAGCCGTGAGATCGCCGCTACCGACGTCCTCGGCCAAGGCGACAGCAACATTGCGCTCGATTTCAGCAGCGAGCAGGGCAGCCTCGGAAAGTGAAGAGTTCATGAAGACTCCACAGGGCAAGAGTAAGGAAGGCCGGATTTTATCATCTGGCGTTCAGGCGCCGTCAGCGCAGTACTTCACGACTGAGCTGACGCCCGTCCCAGCTCAGGCATTCACCGTGATCTTCGTGCCAGTCCGACATCACCCAGCGTTCGACATGAATGCCGTCAACCAGGTGGTCGTGCCTTGCCGGGCGGTGGGTGTGACCGTGAATGAAGGTGGCATAGCCATGATGGCGCAGGAAATCCTCCGTGTCTGCGGGATTGAGATCCATCATGTACTGCGTCAGTTTCAGTTTTTCGCGCTTTGAATCTTCGCTCTGCTGGCGTAGCGCGGTGGCAATGGCCTTACGCTCTTGCAGCGATTTGTTGAGAAAGGCAACACGCCAGGCGGGATCGCGAACCCGCGTACGAAATATCTGGTAGTCGGTGTCGTCGGTACACAGCAGGTCGCCGTGTGAGAGGACAAACTGCCAACTGGGCAGCGACAGCACGTAGGGGTCAGGCAGTAGGCTGGCGCCGCTGCGTAGGGCGAATTCGTTGCCGAGTAGGAAGTCTCGGTTGCCGTGCATCACCGATAGTCTGACGCCGCAATCGGTCAGCGCACGCAGGGCATTGATGATTCCATGATTGAAGCCGTCCTGCACATCATCAATGCAGTCGTCACCCGGCCAGACCTCAAAGAGATCGCCAAGGATGTAAAGATGCTCGGCGGCGCGTGCGCGACCGCCAAGAAAATCAAGAAAGATACGGGTGGCGCCGGGCGCCTGCGGCGACAGGTGCAGGTCTGAAATGAAGTGGAGCACGGCCGATTCAGACCCGAACGAGCTGCTCAGTTGACTTCAGCGCGCTCGATGATGACGTCCTCTTTCGGCACGTCCTGATGGAATCCTGTACTGCCGGTTTTTACGTCCTTGATCTTGTCGACCACCTCGTTGCCTTCGACCACCTTGCCGAAGACACAGTAACCCCAGCCATTGGCGTTCGGTGCCGTGTAGTTGAGGAAGTCGTTGTCGGCGATATTGATGAAGAACTGCGCGGTGGCTGAGTGCGGATCGGAGGTGCGCGCCATGGCGACCGTGTAGGCGTCGTTTTTCAGACCATTGTCGGCTTCGTTTTTGATCGGATCCTGGCACGGTTTCTGTTTCATACCCGGCTCGAAGCCGCCACCCTGGATCATGAAGCCCGGGATGATGCGGTGAAAAACCGTGTTGTCATAGTGTCCGGCCTGGGCATAAGCAAGGAAATTTTTTGCCGATTCCGGTGCTTTTTCAGCGTCGAGTTCAAGGGTTATGACGCCAAAGTTGGTGTGCAGCTTGATCATGAAAATGCCTTACTTTTTATCAGGGTTGATTTTGATTGACTGGATGATGACAGGTTCGATCGGCACATTCTGGTGCATCGCGCGGTTGCCAGTGGGCACTTTGGCGATTTTGTCGACCACGTCCATGCCTTGAACCACTTTGCCAAACACGGCGTAACCGCCGCCATTTAACGGGTAGTCAAGCTGATTGGAGTTGTCCTGGTGGTTGATGAAAAACTGCGAGGTGGCCGAGTGGGGTTCGGCGCGGCGCGCCATGGCAATCGTTCCACGCTCGTTTTTCAGACCATTTTTTGATTCGTTGAGAATCTGGCTGGCGGTTGGCTTTTCACTCATGTCTTTCAGGAAACCGCCCCCCTGGATCATGAAACCATCAATGACGCGGTGAAAGATTGTGCCGTTGTAAAAGCCGTCCTTGGCGTATTGCAAGAAATTTTTGACGGTGATCGGGGCTTTTTCCGAGTTGAGCTCGATGACGATGGTACCCATGCTGGTCTGCATTTCGACGGTGGGGGCGGCTATCGCTGCGGCTGAAACAAACAGTCCTGCAGCAAGCAGCAGCTCAAGAACGTGCTTCATCAACTTGCTCCTTCAAAAATAATTTTCCAGGTACCGTCTTCGCTGACCCAGTACTGACGTTTTTTCATCTGGTTGTTGAGGTTGTTGCTCTGGTAGTCCTGCTCGAAGGTGACGATCACCAGTTCTTCCTTGCCCGGATTGCGGAACATGGAGACATTGGAGAGCTTGACCTTTATCCATTCCTTGCCGGCATTCACCTTCTGCTTCTGCTGGGCGAACTGCTCGAGGTCTTGATCCTTGCTCTGGAATTTCTTCGAATAGTGTTTCAGGTAGCGGCCAACATCCCTGCTTTCCCAATCGTTACGCCATTCTTCGATTTTCTTGTTGAGCGTGCTACGTTCCTTCTGCCAGTCGTCAAATGAAAGCCATTCGACCGAATTGCTGATAATGACGGGTGTCAGACCGATCTGTAAATTCTTGGCTAGAGCGTCGAGATCGGTGTTGGCCAGAACGACGCAGCCGTCAGAAGCCTTGGGTGGGCGTGAGAAGGTGTCCGACGGCGTGCCATGCAGCCAGATGCCGTGCCCATTACGCCCCTGACGCTTGTCCCATTCGTTGGGGTAGTTGATCGGGAAGGCGCCACTGCCGTAAAAGTCGCCAAGTTTATTAAGGGGCAGGCTGGAGGTGACATGATAGACGCCGACCGGGGTCTTCTTGTCGCCTTCGCGGGTCTTATCGGCGCCCAGCTTGCCGTGCGTGATGTAGTAGTCGGCGACAAAGCGTGGCCGGCCATTGTCGTTTTGGTAGAGGTAGAGGCGCGACTTTTGCGTATCGACAACGATCGCGTGTTCCTGGCCGGGCTGCATTTGCATCAGATAGCGCGGCACGTAGTCAGCGGTAGCCTGCCGGCTGCGGTAGGCCTTGAGACGGGCAACGACTTCCTCGCGCAGATCGGTCAGTTTCTCCTCTGGCGCATTTCGGGCATTGCCGAAGGTTGACAGCGGCATGCTACGGGCTAGCAACAGGTCGCCCTTGATCAGGTGAGCCAGACGGAAATTCGGATACTGTTGCAGCAGCGTTTCGGTCCGTTGAAGCGCTGTGTCGAGATGGTTTTTCTCAATCTCGACAAGAATCCTGGACAACTGAGGTTCCGGACCCGAGTCTGAAAAAGTGACTGGTGGCTTGCTTGAACTGGCAACAACAATCGACCCCGTAGCGCACACGCCAACCAGGGCGGTGAAAGCGATAGCGAGCGTGACTCTCCGCATCAACTGACGCGTTCCTGCAAAATGAGCCATTTGTTTCCGGCTGCTTTCACGAAAACAATGGTCTTGCCGGCGGATGACTTGAGCGTTGCCGACGTATAGCTCTGGCGAAATCTGACCGTGGCCTTGTCGCCAGTGACTGAAACTTTTATGTCTTCAACTTTGACCTGCAATTTGCCCGGCTTGTCGATGCGTTGTGCGCGCTCGGTTTCCCACGCCTTGCGCGCCATGCCGTTGGGGGGTTGGAAATCGGTGGCGTAGTAGCTCAAATAACTTTTCACATCTTTGCGCGACCAGGCGCTGGCCCAACCGAGCAGGGTCTTGGTGACATCAGATTCGTTTCCTGCCGCGGAGGAGGCTGGCGCTGCTTTTTCTACAGGCGTCTTGGTTTCGGAAGGTTTTACGGCGGCAACCGTTTCGGACGCTTTTTCAGCGGATTTGACTGCCGGAGGTGGCGGCGGGGCCGAGGGTGTTGTTACTGCAGGCGCCGTTTTGGGTGCTTCTGCTGCTGCAAGCTTCACCGGCGGCTCGACTGCCGGGCGTGTGGCCGCCGTTCCTGGTTTGGCACTTGGCTTGGACGAGGTGCTGATCAACTCCTTGATCATCGACAGTTTCGTTTGCGTCGCAGCGTTCGATGAGTCGAGTTGGAGCGCCTTGTCGTAGGCTTGGCTGGCGAGTTTGGCGTAAACATCACCAAGATTCTCATGCGCGATGGAGTAGCTCGGATGCGTCCGGATGGCCATCTCAAGGGCGGAACGCGCCTTGTCGTATTGCTTCTGCTGGGCGTAAAGCACGGCGAGATTGTTGTACGGCTCGGGCAACTCGGGAAAATCCTCGGTCAGCTTGGTAAATACCGCAATGGCGTCGGCCGGGCGTCCCAGGTCGGTCAGGATCAGTCCTCTCAGAAAACGACCTTGGGCGTCCTTCGGCTTGCTCGAAATATACAGGTCAACTTTTTCAAGGGCTTGCGGCATCTGATTCTGTTTCATCAGACGCTGGATGTCCGGCAGGGATTGGGCCTGTGCAAGGGAAACGGAAGCGCTCAGAACCAGGCCAAGGATAATGGCTGAAAAGCGCGCCAGTGAAGGCGTTTGGGAGGTGGGACGCATCGTTATGGTATACTTCTCAAGGGTTGGTGACTTAACCGCCTAATTCTAACAAGAAGCGCGTCGAATCCAAAGTACTCCTTATGCTCCCGTTTTTTCATGGGGCGTTCTCGTGAGCCGAAGAATGCTGAAAATCTACAATACTCTGGTCAGAGAAAAGCAGGACTTTGTCCCCATCGAACCCGGCAAGGTTCGCATGTACGTGTGTGGGATGACTGTCTACGACTACTGCCATCTTGGTCACGCCCGTGTTCTGGTTGTTTTTGATATGGTTCAACGCTGGTTGCGGGCGAGTGGCCTGGAGGTGACCTATGTGCGAAATATTACTGATATCGATGACAAAATCATCAAGCGTGCGCTGGAAAACAAAGAGACGATCGGGGAGTTGACTGGGCGCTTCATTGGATTCATGAACGAAGACGCGGCGGCGCTCGGCGTCGAGAAACCCAACTTTGAGCCACGCGCCACCGAGTATGTGCCGCAGATGCAGAAGCTGATCGGTCAGCTTGAAAGCAATGGACTGGCCTATCAGGCGGGCGACGGCGACGTGAACTTCTCGGTGCGCAAGTTTCCCGGTTACGGCAAGCTTTCCGGCAAGTCGCTTGACGATCTGCGTGCAGGCGAACGGGTCGACGTCGAACAGGCCAAGCAGGATCCGCTCGACTTCGTCTTGTGGAAGCACGGCAAGGAAGGCGAACCGTTCTGGGATTCGCCTTGGGGCAGGGGCCGGCCGGGTTGGCACATCGAATGCTCGGCGATGAGTTCCGACCTGCTCGGCAAACATTTTGACATCCACGGCGGCGGCCAGGATTTGCAGTTCCCGCACCACGAAAATGAGATTGCCCAGTCCGAAGGCGCCAATAATTGCCGTTTCGTCAATTATTGGATGCACAACGGCTTTGTACGTATCGATGACGAGAAGATGTCCAAGTCGCTCGGCAATTTCTTCAGCATTCGCGAAGTGCTCAAGAAATACGACGCTGAAGTGGTGCGTTTCTTCATCCTGCGCGCGCACTACCGCAGCCCGCTCAACTACTCCGACATCCATCTCGATGATGCACGTCAGGCATTGGCGAGGCTCTATACCGCGCTCAAGGCCGTCAAGTCCGAGGATGTTCCGGTTGACTGGAGCGATGCCCATGCCCGGCGCTTTCGTCAGGCAATGGACGACGACTTCAATACGTCCGAAGCTTGCGCCGTACTCTTTGATCTGGCCTCCGAACTCAACCGTAGCAAGACGCCGGCGCTTGCCGGGCAACTGCGTGCATTGGCCGGCCTGCTTGGCTTGCTCAAACGCGATCCACAGACCTTTCTGCAGGCCGCGCCAGTGGGAGGGGAGGGCCAGGGCGCTGCGGCTGAATGCTCAGCCAACAGGATCGAAGCACTGATCGCTGCACGGATTGCCGCCAAGAAAGCCAGAAACTTCAGCGAAGCCGACCGTATTCGCAGCGAACTGCTGGCCGCCGGTATTGTGCTTGAGGATGGTGCGCAGGGGACGATCTGGCGCCGCGCCTGATCGCAACTGCAACTGGCGGACGATACAAAATAGTACTCAGCTACTATACTTCGCGCTCTTTTTCGAGCATCAGGCGATAGCATTCATGGGCATAAAATATCAGATCATTCCAGTCACGCCGTTTGAACAGAATTGCAGCCTGCTGTGGTGTGATCAGACGCTGCGCGCAGCAGTGGTTGATCCTGGTGGTGACATTGCGCGCATCCTGAGCGCGGTGAAAAAAAACGGGGTTGTTCTGGAAAGAATTCTTGTAACCCATGGGCATATTGACCACGCCGGGGCCGTTGCTGAGCTGGCCGATCGGTTTTCCCTGCCGATTGAAGGTCCGCAGCGTGAAGATCAGTTCTGGATTGATGGCATGCCGGAGCAAAGCAGGATGTTTGGATTTCCGGATGTGCGCGCTTTTACGCCAGATCGCTGGCTGGAGCAGGGTGATCGCGTCAGTTTCGGCCAGGTCGAAATGGAGGTCTTGCATTGCCCGGGGCATACGCCCGGACATGTGGTCTTTTTCAATGCTCCCGGTCGACTGGCCATTGTCGGTGATGTTTTGTTCCAGGGCTCGATTGGACGTACGGATTTTCCGAAAGGTGATTTCGCAGCACTGATTGCGTCTATCCATGGACGACTGTGGCCGCTTGGCGACGATGTTGCCTTCATCCCTGGGCACGGGCCGATGTCGACCTTCGGCAGCGAACGGCGCAGCAATCCTTTTTGCGGTGAGTGATCCGGCAGCAACCGCGCTGTTTAAGGTTCGCCGCCGGGAGGTCAGGGGGTCAGTCGTGATTGTTGATGTTTATTCGACTAGCCCAGTAGAGGGCTGTAATCTGCGATTTTGCGTGCATTGCGGGGCTGATTCCGAGGCCGGAAAGAATCGTTTCCGCGCCTGAAAAATTACCCGCTTCGCTGGTTATGATTGCTGCAAGAAGCTGGCCGAGAACTCCACCCTGGCCCCCAGAGAGCAAGGCGTCGACAACCTCGTCATGCAATGGCAGTTCCTTGAGGACGTCTTTCATCGGTAGATTGATCAACACCTCGAGCAGAGAAAACAGCCCGATCATGAACGCGTTGTCGCATAGATCAGGAATGTCGGGTTGTGGAACGATTGCCGCACTGAGCAGTTCCATCTGGCGTCCACGCGCGGCGGCGAGCTGCATCAGGGGGTTGGGCGCATTGCCATCGGCCAGATTATTGGCATAAATCAGCAACTGCAGCCAGCGCTGCAACTGGCGACGTCCGAGTATCGCGATCGCCTGGGAGAAATTGCTGATCTTGGTTCTGGCGCCCACAGCAACCGAATTGACTAGACGGAGCAGATTGTAAGAAAGCTTCGGTTCTTCACGGAAGATTCCCTCAATCTCACGCGTGTCGCCGTCCTGTCTGACCAGGTTTAACAGCCGGAGCAACTTAAAGCGTGTGAGATCAGGCTCTTTGGCGTAAAGCGGATTTTGTGTCGCCAGGAAGTGGCTGTCAGACCAGTCAAACTTCTTCTCGGTCAGCCAACTGAACATTTCATACGAAGCGACGCTGGTGGCGATCTTGTGGAATCCAGCGTCTTTAGTGTAAGACAAGTCATTTGCCGAGAGTTCCTGGCGGGCGAACGTCGCATCAAGCCACAGAGAGTCAAACGCGGCAACCGGCACTTTCCTTAGCAGTTCGCCATGGTCTATGTGCAGGCCGAAGCGATTGCCCTGGGTGCGAAGGTACTTGCACCTGGCCAAGGTTTGTGAGTTTTCAAGACTTGTGGCGGGAAGAACGAAAACGACCTGCCTGGCATCAAATCTGTCGAAAAACGAATTTTGTTCCATAGCCGCCGGATTGAGTGGCGCAACCATGGGAAATATGTCGGCCAGCGGTGCAGCGGTCGATTCGGAAAAACAGCGCGCAAGGTCGGCGCTTTCGGTTGTGAAGGGTGACCGGGATTGCCAGTCAATGGCGGCCCAACTGCGGTCGGCAGCGAGAATCGGGCGAAAGAAAAAGTAAGGTTCTGGCATATATGGAGTGCTCTTGGTGTTTTCGCGGAGTTGATTCTGTTTTATGCAAAGTTGCTCAGATTGGACACGCATTGCATTCTAGCCCATATCGGCAGTTATGGATCAAGCTGTAGTCTTGGAAGCCAGGGCAAACCGGTTGTTAGCGAACCCCGTCACTGCGTGCGGCCGGATCCTGCCGGTAGAAGCGGCTCATCTGCACGTAGAGCGTCGGGTAGGCTTGACGCAGGATATCCGGTGTTTCAAAGAAAGTCTCGCTCATGACGGCGAAGAATTCGCCGGGGTTCTCGGCGGCATAGGGGTCGAGCAGGGACGTTGCGTAGAAGTCTTCGCCGTTTTCCTCGGCAACATCAACTCGCGCGCAGAAATTGTCGTAGGCGGCGAGCAGCGCTGCTTCCCATTCCGTGCGCGAGACGTTCGCCGGCAGTGGCGGAATGCCGTTGGCCTCGCCGCTCTGCATGTCGAGCTTGTGCGCGAACTCGTGAATGACAACGTTATAACCTGAGCCGGCCATTTGTGCATCGCGCCAGGATACGAGCAAGGGGCCGCCCTCCCAGGCTTCGCCCGAGGCAATGTCGTTGTACTCATGGACGATGCCGAATTCGTCTTCGACGCTACGCGGGATAATGAATTCATCTGGATAGACGATGATGCCAACCCAGTCGCGATATCGTTCCAGGCCGAGATTAAGGATTGGCAGACAACCCTGCACGGCAATCGAAACACATATGACATCGCTAAGTTCCAGGCCACCGGCGCTGGTAAATTCTTTTTCAGCGAGGAAGGCTTTGCTCAACTTGCGCAAACGTGATTTTTCTTCTCGGTCCAGTGGGTCGACAAAGGGCAGCGTGGCCAGCGTTGCTTCCCACAGAGCGTCGGGCAAAGGATGGGGCTGATTTGATTCGCGCAGCCAGTGGATGAGTTTGCCGATGGTCATTGGTTTAGCGGAGCTTAATGGTGGTATCGGGATGGTGAAATCTGGCGACCATAATTAAACTACTCAAATTGAGTTTAGATCAGGTAATCTGTGGAAATCGCACCATCACTATATATCGGCCTGCTGAATCATCAACATTTAGGAGAGTGAAATGAACGTTCTGCGCAATGCCTCCTTGGCGGTCAAGCTTACCCTGTCGGTGTTGCTGGTACTGGCCACTACCCTGATTGGGAGCACGTTTTTTTTGGTTCAGTTCACCATTAATCAGATGGAAAAAAAGGTTTCAACTGACCTTAAACAACAACTGCTACTCATCACGAATCAGCTGCAAAGCTATAACAGTGGATTGGAGATGACGCTTTCCAG
>NZ_JAPUVO010000080.1 GCF_029255185.1 Propionivibrio sp. | reverse complement strand
TTGCTTACATCTCGTTGCCTTATGCCTAAGCATAATCAACTAGACCAAGAACCCACACCTATCAATTGTCATGTTTTTAAAGAGCACGCAAAACAATAATCTAAGTCGTCTTGCCAAGCCGCCGTAGCAGCGAGGGGCGAATTATACCGACGTTTTTTACTACGTCAACTCATATTTGTGTTGAGGCAAGTTGAAGCTGACCCTTGAGTTTTCCACTGCGATTGCGCATAGTTCGCCCTTTTTTGATGAATGACCAACTGTTGATGACATCACTTGTTGAACAGCGCATTACCCTGAAAATAGCCGAGGACATCGGCGGCCGCCGCGAGCAGGTCATCGCTGCCGTCGCGCTGCTCGATGAAGGCGCCAGCGTTCCCTTCATCGCCCGCTACCGCAAGGAAGTCACCGGCGGGCTCGACGACATTCAGTTGCGTCTGCTCGACGAGCGCTTATGCTATCTGCGCGAACTCGAGGATCGGCGTGCCATCATCCTCGCCTCGATCGGTGAACAGGGCAAACTGAGCCCTGAACTCGCCGCCCAGATCGAAGCCGCCGAAACGAAACAGTGCCTCGAAGACCTCTACCTGCCCTACAAGCAAAAACGCCGCAGCAAGGCGCTGATTGCCCGCGAGGCCGGTCTGGCGCCACTCGCCGAGGTCCTGCTTGGCGACCCGACACTGACCCCGGAAAGCGAGGCCGAACGCTTCATCAACGCCGACGCCGGATTTGCCGACGTCAAAGCAGTGCTCGACGGCGCCCGCCAGATCCTCATGGAGCAGTTCTCGGAAGACGCCAATCTGCTCGGCGCACTGCGCGATTATCTCGAAGCGCACGGCATGGTCAAATCGACTCTCATCGACGGCAAGGACAGCGACGGTGCCAAATTCCGCGATTATTTCGACTACTCTGAAGCGATCCGCGACATTCCCTCGCACCGCGCGCTGGCGCTGCTGCGCGGGCGTAACGAGGGGATGCTGCAGATTGCACTATTGCTTGATAGCGAGCTCGATCCGGCCACTCGTGCGCCCGCTCACAACCCATGCGAGATACGTATTGCCAAGCGTTTCAACATCAGCGACCAGGGGCGCCCAGCCGACAAATGGCTGTCCGACACCGTGCGCTGGACCTGGCGCATCAAGATATTCCTGCATCTTGAACTGGACTTGATGAACGCCCTGCGCGAACGTGCTGAGGTCGAAGCGATCCGCGTTTTCGGCTCCAATCTGCATGACCTGCTACTCGCCGCGCCAGCCGGACAACGCGCCACCATGGGCCTTGACCCTGGCCTGCGCACCGGCGTCAAGGTGGCAGTCGTCGACGCCACCGGCAAGCTGCTCGATACCGCCACCATTTACCCGCACGAACCCCGCCGCGACTGGGAGGGCTCCCTGCACACGCTGGCCGTGCTGGCAAGAAAGCACAGTGTCGACCTGATCAGCATCGGCAACGGCACCGCATCGCGCGAAACCGACAAGCTGGCGGCCGATCTGATCAAGCTGGCGCCCGAGTTACGCATGACCCGGATCGTCGTCTCCGAAGCCGGCGCCTCGGTTTATTCGGCCTCCGAATACGCCTCACGCGAATTCCCCGAACTCGACGTCAGCCTGCGCGGCGCAGTCTCGATTGCCCGCCGCCTGCAGGATCCGCTCGCCGAACTGGTCAAAATTGACCCCAAATCGATCGGCGTTGGCCAGTACCAGCACGACGTTAGCCAGACCAAACTGGCGCGCGCGCTCGACGCGGTGGTTGAGGACTGCGTGAACGCGGTCGGCGTCGACGTCAATACCGCCTCAATCCCGCTGCTGACGCGCGTTTCAGGGCTCAACAGCACGCTCGCCACGAATATCGTCGCCCATCGCGACAGGCACGGCGCCTTCCCCAATCGCCAGGCGCTGCGCGAAGTGCCTCGTCTGGGTGACAAAACCTTCGAGCAAGCCGCCGGCTTCCTGCGCATCAACGGCAGCGACAACCCGCTCGACGCCTCGTCGGTACACCCGGAAGCCTACCCGCTGGTCGAACGCATCCTCGCCGACATCAAGAAAGGCATTCGCGAACTGATCGGCGACTCGCGCCTGGTGAGGACATTGTCGCCGACCAAATACACTGACGAAAAATTTGGCCTGCCGACCGTTCAGGACATCCTCAAGGAACTTGAAAAGCCGGGGCGCGACCCACGTCCCGAGTTCAAGACCGCCCATTTCAAGGACGGTATCGAAGAAGTCAAAGACCTGCAACCGGGGATGATTCTCGAAGGCGTCGTCACCAACGTCGCCAACTTCGGCGCCTTTGTGGACATTGGCGTGCATCAGGATGGCCTGGTGCACATCTCGGTGCTCTCCAGCAAGTTCATCAAGGATCCGCGCGAAGTCGTCAAGGCCGGCGACGTGGTAAGGGTCAAGGTTGTCGAAATCGACTTGCCGCGCAAGCGCATTGCGCTCACCATGCGCCTAACGGACGACCTGCCCAGCGCGTCGAAAATAGGCGGCGCGCCGCTGTCGAACAAGGCCCGCCAGCAACAGTCACGGCAGCCCGAAACCGCCGGTGCGATGGCCAGCGCCTTCGCCAAACTCAAGCACTGAACAAAGGAAAACACATATGCTCAAGGTTTACGGCATCAAAAATTGCGATACCATGACCAAGGCCCTCGCCTGGCTGGATGCTAGGGGTATAGCCTACGAATTCATCGACTACAAGAAAACCGACGTCGCGCGAAACCACCTGCCGGACTGGACCCAGCGTGCCGACTGGAAGGAACTGCTCAACACCCGCGGCATGATGTGGAAGCGGCTCTCCGACGACGAACGCGCTGATGTCGACGAATGCAAAGCGCTAGCACTGATGGCCGATTACCCGACGCTGATCAAACGCCCACTGGCCGACAGCGGCAGCCAGTTGCTGGTCGGCTTCGACCCTGAACGCTACACACGCCTGGCACAGGAACTCTAATGACAGAAAACTACGTACAACGCTTCCTGCTTGTCGACCTTGACATCCGTGGCGCCGTCGTTCGTCTCGGTTCCGTCTGGCAGCAACTGCTCACCAAGCGTGACTACCCCCAGCCGGTGATCCAGCTGCTCGGGCAGATGAGCGTCACCACCCTGCTGCTGGCCGACAACCTCAAGCAGCCGGGAAGGCTCACCATCCAGTTGCGCGGCAACGGCCCTGTGTCGCTGCTCGTCATCGACTGCAATGAAGCGCTCAACATCCGCTGCATGGCGCAACATGAAAATGATGCCGGCATCAAAGACGCCGCACTGATCGACCTGCTCGGCCAGGGCCAACTGCTGCTTTCACTCGACCGACCCTCGATGCGCGAGCCCTATAAGAGCATCGTGCCGATCACCGGCCACAGCATCGCCGAAATCTTCGAGCACTACCTCGGTCAATCCGAGCAGCTTGTCTCGCGCTTCTTCCTCGCCGCAACACCCAGCGGCGCCGCCGGAATCTTTCTGCAAAAAATGCCGCATGCCGACGCGCGCGACGCCGACGGCTGGACACGCATCGAAGCGCTGGCCAGCACGGCCAAGCCCGAAGAACTGCTCGAACTGCCGGCTGCGGATCTGCTCACCCGGCTGTTCCACGAGGAAGCCGTTCGCATCTTCGCCGCCCGGACCGTCACCGGCAACAGCCCCGAACATCGCGAAAAAATTGGCAACATGCTTCTCACGCTCGGCCGCGAGGAAGTCTATAGCGTGCTAAAGGAGCGCGGCGAGATCGTCGCCCGCGACGATCTTAGCAACCGTGAATACCGCTTTGACAAGGCGGACATCGACAAACTGTTCAGCAACACGCCGGCAACGCCGCCGTCGGTGCATTGAGCGACCAACCCGACCAGCTCACATTGCAATTGCCTGATTCTCTGCGCTATGTAAGGAAAATCGTTTGGCTTCCGAGTTAAAGGCCAAGCTTAAACTCGGCTGGATTCTGTCTTGACTATGGGATCCTCTTTTCCTGGCTCATTCGTAACCACACGCAACCACAAAAATCCCAGCCCCCCGGCGCAGATAGACGTTAGCAGAACGGTAATCTTTGAGGCGTTTATGAAAACAGGGTTGTTGGCAAAGGCCAAATTGGTGATAAAAATCGACATCGTGAAACCGATGCCACCCAATAAACCAGCACCAAAGACGTGACGCCAGCCAAGGTCGCGCGGCAATCTGCAGATGCCCACGGTCACGGCAAGTAAACATAGCAAGGTAATCCCCACAGGCTTGCCGATCAGCAGACCACCAATGATGCCGAGACTGTTCGTCGTGCGTAGGTCATCCCACCATCCCGCACTGATCACCACAGCGGTATTGGCCAGGGCAAAAGCCGGCAGGATGGCAAAAGCTACGGGCTTGTGCAGGAAATGCTCCAAGTAGTGTGAAGGCGAATTTTCATTTTCCACCTTTGCGGAAAAGGGAATTGCAAATGCCAGCATAACACCCGCGATGGTGGAATGGACGCCGGACTTCAGCATCAGAAACCACAGCAGCACACCGCCCAGAAGGTAAGGCAGCAAGGACATCACGCGGAATGTGCGATTGAGTATCACAAGCGAGACGAATACCACAAACGCGACGAGCAGATAAAACAGTGAAACTTGTACGGTATAGAACACGGCAATTACGATAATGGCGCCGAGGTCGTCCATTACTGCCAGCGCTGTGAGGAACACCTTAAGCGATGCCGGCACGCGCTTGCCAAGCAATGCCAGAGTGCCAAGGGCAAAGGCAATGTCAGTCGCCATCGGAATACCGGCTCCGGCCCGTGTGGGTGTGCTCGCATTCAGAACGAAGTGGATCAAGGCAGGCAGCGCGATGCCGCCGATTGCGGCAAATATCGGTAACAGAGCGTTTTTGAAATCCGAAAGTTCACCGACGTACAGTTCGCGCTCCAGTTCCAGACCGATGAACAGGAAGAACACCGCCATACATCCGTCATTGATCCAGTGCTCAATGCTAAGACCCGCCACCTTGGCTTGCCAGATCTGCTGGTACACAGAACCGAAACTTGAATTGGCGATGCCCAGCGAGATCAGCGTGCAGAAAATCAGCAGGACGCCGGATGCCTTCTCGGACTCAAAGAAGTCGCTGAAGGTTCGCGACAGGTGGCTCGGCTGGATTGGCATGGACTGTTGTACGGAACGTTGAAAGATGTGGCCCCACTCAGGTGGACAAGAAATTGACGGTGATAAGTGGAAGCTTGCGGTGTAGTGCTAGCCACGGGGTCTCCACCCGCTGATTTATCAAGCGGGCGGCGAGCGGCCCGGTAGATAACCCGGACATCATGTCGCAACCCTCTCAGTAGGCAGGCGTAGTAGATCGTATCGGGCGTCTTGCCGTCAAGCGACTGATGTGGCTGGCGAGTAGCAATGGAATTCAGACACACGCCCAGGTTAGCCTTGGCGTAAGATACTGAATCGCTTGACTTCTGTCACATCAACCTTTCTGGAGACCACCCTTCACGATGCTAAGCATTTTTGGTAACAGCAAGCCGGCACAAGGCATTGACGAACATGAGAAGTTATCGCTGTTTGTCGATTTGAATTCGCGCGAAATGAAAATCGTCGACGGCTTCATGCACGAGCGCAACTATCTGAAAAACGAGGTGATTTTCGACGAGGGTGAGGAAGGGCAGGCCATTTATTTTATTCGCACGGGCAAGGTTTTGATCTGCCATCAAGGGCAGACGGCGCAGGCGATTGCACTACTGGAACGAGGAAATTTTTTCGGTGAACTGGCCCTGCTCGACGACGCGCCGCGCGCCGCGCAGGCGCGGGCCGCAGAGGACTGTACGCTGGCGGTTTTTTTTCGCGGTGACTTCTTTGTCCTGATGCATTCGCACGCGCTGATCGCCTCAAAGATTGCCCTGCAACTGGCGCGCCACCTTGGGGTTCGTTTGCGCGGTGCGGTGCGTAAGCAGCAAGAACTGGTATGAACAGAGAGCGTTACCGTTCAGGTCCGCTGGTGTGGTTGGCGATACTTGGCGCCACCTGCCTGCTGCTCTTCCTGTTTCAGAAAATTCTATGGCTGGTCGTTCCCTTCTTGTTGGCGCTGATTGCTTATTACCTGCTCTTTCCGTTACAACAACGCCTGATTCTTGGCGGTATGTCGCGCGATAGCTCGGCGACACTGGTCAGCGGTGGCGCCTTTACGCTGGCGACCGGCGTCATGCTGCTGGCTTTCCCGTGGATCAGTTCGCACCTTGTTTCATGGCAGGACTCCGGGGCACGTTACATTGAAGGCGGGCTGCGTTTTATCGCTGAGAGCCTGGCCTGGGCAGAGCGCAACTATACCTTTGCCGCCAAGGCGCATCTCTCCGAGCAGTTGACCCGACAGATTAGCGAACTGGGGGATAAATTTGCCGGCACCTATCTGGCCGAGGCAGCGCTGACCGCTGCGGCCTGGCTTCCCTCGCTTTTGCTGGCGCCTTTCCTGGCTTTTTTCTTCCTGCGCGACGGTTGGCGCTTCAAGATGTTTCTTAGCCGTGCAGTGCCCAATGCCTTTTTCGAACGCACGCTCTATCTGCTCGATCAGGTGGAGCGTACGGCACAGCTTTATTTCCAGGGTTTGATCAAGCTGACCCTGCTTGACACCCTCTGTCTGGCCTGCGGGCTATGGCTGATTGGTGTTTCGACACCGCTGGCACTAGGTCTGATGACCGCCGTTCTGGCCTGGGTGCCGTATGTCGGATCAATTTTGGGTTGCCTGCTGGTCGTTTTGGTGGCGGCAACTGACTTTCCCGGTGATCCGGCAATGGCTTATGCGGCCATCGCTCTGTGTGTCTGGGTACGCCTGCTCGACGACTTTTTTTTCATGCAGATCACTATTGGGCGGAGCCTCAAGCTGCACCCGTTACTCACCGTGGTGATGATTTTTGTCGGCGGGGCGGTGGCCGGCGTCGCCGGCCTGATGCTGGTCTTGCCTTTGCTCGGCGTGGTGATGGTACTCGGGCAAACGGTCGGCGGGATTGTCACCGACCCGCGCTTGCGGGCGCGCCATGTTTTCGCCAAGGAACTGAGGCACCGTCAGGTGACACGCGACCTTCATTCCTGATGGGTCATTTGCAACGCTTCCTAATCAATAATCCAGAGTAAAATCCGCCCATGACCTATCAAGTGCTGGCCCGCAAGTGGCGTCCAAAAACGTTTGAAAGCCTGGTCGGGCAGGAACACGTCGTTCGCGCATTGACCCATGCCCTGACTGAAAAGCGTCTGCATCACGCCTATCTGTTTACCGGTACGCGTGGTGTCGGGAAGACCACGCTGGCACGCATCCTGGCCAAATCGTTCAACTGCGAACAGGGCATCACGGCCACCCCTTGCGGCGTCTGCTCGGCGTGTACCGAAATCGATTCTGGCCGCTTTGTCGATCTGCTCGAGGTCGACGCGGCGACCAATACCAAGGTCGATGAAATGCGGCAGCTTCTCGAGAACGCGGTCTATGCGCCGACACGTGGCCGTTTCAAGGTCTACGTCATCGACGAAGTGCACATGCTTTCGAATTCGGCGTTCAACGCGATGTTGAAGACGCTTGAGGAACCGCCGGAGCACATAAAATTCATTCTGGCGACAACCGATCCGCAGAAAATCCCGGTCACCGTACTGTCGCGCTGCCTGCAATTCAATCTCAAGCAGATGACGCCGCAACTGATTGCCGGGCATTTGAAGCATATTCTCGGCGTCGAGGCGATCAATGCCGAACCTGCCGGCTTGAATCTGCTTGCCCGTTCAGCGTGTGGCAGCATGCGCGATGCCCTCTCGCTGCTCGACCAGGCAATTGCCCATGGCGCTGGCAAGGTCGAGGAAGCGCAGGTGCGCGAGATGCTCGGCACGGTTGATCTGGATTATCTGTTTTCGGTCCTCGACGCCCTGCTCGCCGGCGATGCTGCCGGCATGCTTCAGGTCGCCGACGACATGGCCACGCGCAGCCTCTCCTTTGACGTGGCGTTGCAGGAACTGGCCAGTTTATTCACCCGCCTGCAGGTGGCGCAACTGGCGCCGCTGGCGGTGGCTGACGATCTGCCCGAACGCGCACGCCTGCTGGAAATGGCGGCGCGCCTTGATCCGGAGTTCGTGCAACTGGCCTATCAGATTGCCGTTCATGGCCGCAAGGAATTGCCACTGGCGCCTGACGAGCAGGCCGGCTTCGTCATGACCTTGTTGCGCCTGTACACCTTCCGCCCGGCGCTGGCTGGTGACACGGCCCGACCGCGCCCGGCCGCGCCTGCTGCAAGCCAGCCCAAAATACTGGACGTCGCACCGATCAACGCGCCGGCGGTCCGCGCCACGGCCACTGAACCCGTGCCTGTCGTGGGCGATTGGCATGCCATCCTGGCTGCGCTCAAACTTGGCGGCATGGCGCGTGAGCTTGGGCAGCATTGCCAGTTACGCCGCATTGAGGGCGCGCAGGTGATCCTTTGCCTTTCGCCGACGCATCGCCACTTGCAGATGAAACCCGCGCAGGACAAACTTCAACAGGCGCTGTCCGAGCATTTCGGTCGGCCATTGCAGTTGTCCATCGATCTTGAAGAGGCGAGTGAAGATACGCCCGCTGCCTCCGCCCAACGTCAAAAGCATGAACGGCAAGATCGTGCCGTGGCGTCCGTTGAGCAGGATGACTTTGTGCGCGAGGTCATCGATCTGTTTGACGCTACACTAATCGAATCTTCCATCAAACCCGTTTAACTCCAGTTGAGGTAAGAAAAATGATGAAAGGCGGAATCGCCGGCTTGATGAAACAGGCTCAGCAAATGCAGGAAAACATGAAAAAAGCGCAGGAACAGCTGGCACAGGTTGAGGTTGAAGGCCAGTCAGGCGCCGGCATGGTTAAGGTACTGATGGCCTGCTCCCACGCTGTGCGCCGCGTGTCTATCGATACGTCGGTAATGGACGACAAGGAGATGCTCGAAGATCTGGTCGCCGCCGCCTTGAATGACGCCGTGCGCCGTGTCGAACAGGTTTCCCAGGAGCGCATGGCCGGCCTCACGGCCGGTCTGAATCTGCCGGCCGGGATGAAACTACCATTCTGATGTCGACGCCGTCGAGCCTCGAATCCTTGATCGAGGCGTTGCGCTGCCTGCCGGGGATCGGTCCGAAATCGGCGCAGCGCATGGCTTACTACCTCATGCAACGTGACCGGCCAGGTGCCCAGCATCTTGCCGACGCCTTGCAACTCGCGCTGGCCGCGCTGCGCCACTGTCAGCGTTGCAACACCTTCACCGAAGCGGATATCTGCGAGCGCTGCCTGTCCGGCAAGCGCGACGCCAGCCTGCTGTGCGTTGTTGAAACGCCGGTCGACATGAATATGATGGAGCAGACACACGCCTATTCGGGGCTGTATTACGTTTTGATGGGACGGGTTTCGCCACTTGATGGCATCGGTCCGCGCGAGTTGCAACTCGACCAACTGCTGGCGCGCGCCTGCGACGGCGTGGTCCAGGAAGTCATTCTGGCGACCAATTTCACCAATGAGGGTGAAGTCACCGCACATTACCTGACGGAAATGTTGAAAAGCCGCGCCATCCATGTCTCGCGCATTGCACGTGGCGTTCCCGTTGGCGGCGAGCTGGAATACGTTGATGCCGGGACGCTGGCGCAGGCTGTTCGTGAGCGACGATCGCTGGCCGATTAGGTGTTTGGCATGGGCACCCCCTTCAATCCGGGGAAAAATTAGGATATACTCGCCGGCTTTGGTTTCCACCGTTGATTGTTTCGTTCCGAGGATCAGCACGATGAGCACAGAAGGCAAAGTGGATTGCGGCAGACGGCGCTTGCTTATCGCCACTGCGGCTGTCGGCGGAGCAGGGGCAGTGACTGCAATGGTTCCTTTTCTCTCCAGCATGCTCCCCTCGGAACGAGCCAAGGCGGCAGGCGCACCGGTTGAGGTGGATATCGCCAGCATTGCTCCGGGGCAGATGATCACGGTCGAATGGCGCGGCAAGCCGGTCTGGATTTTCAACCGCAATCAGGACATGCTCGATACCCTGCCCAAGCTTGAGGACGCGGTGGCTGATCCCAAGTCGGAGGTCAAACAGCAGCCTGACTATTGCAAGAATGCGACGCGCTCGATTAAGCCGAATCTGCTGGTTGCCGTCGGGATCTGCACGCACCTTGGCTGCTCACCGTCGTCCAAGTTCAAGAAGGGCGCCGACGACGGCATGGCGGCTGACTGGCCCGGTGGCTTTTTGTGCCCTTGCCATGGCTCGACCTTCGACTTTGCAGGCCGTGTCTACAAAAGCAAGCCGGCTCCGACCAACCTTGAAGTGCCGCCGCACACGTATCTTACCGATACGCGCATCCTGATCGGCGAAGACAAGAAAGGGGCGTAAGCAATGGCATCGGATACGCACTACGAAAAATACAAGTCCGACGGCTCCCTCCAGGGCAACGTGCTCGAATGGGTCGACGCGCGCTTCCCGGCGACATCGATGTGGCGCGGTCATCTCTCCGAGTATTACGCACCGAAAAACTTTAATTTCTGGTATTTCTTCGGTTCGCTGGCGATGATGGTGCTGGTGATTCAGATTGTGACCGGAATCTTCCTGGTAATGTTCTACAAGCCCGACGCCTCGCTCAATGCCAGCGGTATTCCGGTGGCATTCGCCAGTGTCGAATACATCATGCGCGACGTGCAGTGGGGATGGTTGATTCGCTACATGCATTCAACCGGCGCCTCGGCCTTCTTCATCGTCGTTTACCTGCACATGTTCCGCGGCATGCTCTACGGCTCATACCGCAAGCCGCGTGAACTGATCTGGGTTTTCGGGGCCATGATCTTCCTCTGTCTGATGGCCGAGGCGTTCATGGGTTATCTCTTGCCCTGGGGACAGATGTCGTACTGGGGCGCGCAGGTCATCGTCAACCTGTTCTCCGCCATTCCGCTGATCGGCGAGCCGCTCTCCATCTGGATTCGCGGCGATTTCGTGATTGGTGACGCGACGCTCAACCGCTTCTTCTCCTTCCATGTCATTGCCGTACCGCTCGTGCTGCTTGGCCTGGTCGCTGCCCACATCCTTGCCCTGCATGAAGTCGGCTCGAACAATCCAGACGGTATCGAGATCAAGAATAATCTCGACGCCAAAGGCATCCCGCTCGATGGCATACCCTTCCACCCCTACTACACGGTGAAGGACATTGTCGGCGTGGTGGTCTTCCTGATGGTCTTTTCGATCATCGTCTTCTTTGCACCCGAAGGCGGCGGCTACTTCCTCGAGTACAACAATTTCTTCCCGGCCGACCCGCTGAAGACACCTCTGCACATCGCGCCGGTGTGGTATTTCACGCCGTCCTACTCGATCCTGCGTTCGATGGTGTGGCCGCTGTTCGGTCTCGATGCGAAATTCTGGGGGGTCGTGGCGATGGGTGCTTCGGTAGTGGTCATTGCCTTCCTGCCCTGGCTTGACCGCAGCCCGGTCAAGTCAATCCGTTACCGTGGCCCGATCTACAAGAGTTTCCTGACAGCCTTCGTGGTCGCCTTCCTGATTCTCGGTTATCTGGGTACACAACCGCCGTCACCGCTCGGTCAAATCGTTTCGCAAATTTGCAGCGTCATCTATTTTGGCTTTTTCCTGCTCATGCCCTGGTATTCGAAGATCGACAAGTGCAAACCCGTACCGGACAGGGTGACCTTCAAATGAAAGCGAACATCATGAAGAAATTCTTGCTGGCGCTGGTGTTTGCACCGCTGACGGTCTTTGCTTCAAGTGCGGCCCTGCATCTCGACCGGGCGCCCGACCGGCAGGGTGACAAGCCGGCCCTGCAAAATGGCGCCAAGCTGTTCGTCAATTATTGCCTGAACTGCCACGGCATGAGTTTTGTGCGTTACAACCGCCTGACTGAGCTGGGCTTGACCGAGCAGCAGGTCAGGGACAACCTGATGTTCACCGCCGACAAGATTGGCGAACCGATGCGAGTTGCCGCACGACCAGCAGAACAAAAGCAGTGGTTTGGTGCAATGCCGCCGGACCTGACGCTGGTGGCGCGCGCACGGGCTTCGGAAGCGGGGAGCGGTGCCGACTGGCTGTACACCTATCTGCGCTCCTTCTATCGTGATGACCAGCGCCCGACCGGCTGGAACAACACGCTGTTTGCCAATGTGGGAATGCCCAACGTGTTATGGGAACTGCAAGGCCAGCAGGTGCTCAACCATGAAAGCCATAAACTGGAACTTGCTGTGCCAGGACAATTGTCACGCATAGACTATGACAAGCAGATTGGCGATCTGGTCGCTTTCCTGGTCTGGGCTGGTGAGCCGGCTGCCGGTTTGCGCAAGCAGATCGGCTATGGGGTTCTGGCGTTTCTGGTTCTTCTCTTCGGCGTGTCTTATGCGCTGAAGAAAGCATACTGGAAAGATGTCGGGAAGAATTGAGTAAGCGCCTGTTCTTGGGCAAGGGCATCGCCGTCACGATGCCGGTTCGTTTTTTCGGGGTATATGAATCATGATGAATCTGTTTTCGGGCACAACATGTCCGTTCAGCCAGCGTTGCCGCATTGTCCTCTACGAAAAGGGCATGGATTTCCAGGTGATTGACGTTGACCTCTTCGCCAAGCCTGAAGACATCGCCATGATCAACCCCTATGGCCGCGTGCCGGTACTCGTTGAGCGCGATCTCATCCTTTACGAGCCGAATATCATCAATGAATACATTGACGAGCGCTTTCCCCATCCACAACTGATGCCGGCTGACCCGATCATGCGCGCGCGTGCGCGGCAACTCCTGATCACCATGGAACGTGAAGTTTTCTCGCACATCGAGGCGCTGGAGAAAAACCTGAAGACCGCCGACAAGGCGCGTCAGATCATCCGCGATCGCCTGACCGAAATGGCTCCGGTATTCGTCAAGCAAAAGCATATGCTCGGAGAAGATTTTTCGATGCTCGACGTGGCGATTGCGCCGCTGCTCTGGCGTCTTGACCACTATGCGATCGAGTTGCCAAAGTCTGCCGCGTCCCTGATGAAGTACGCCGAGCGCATTTTCAGCCGGCAGGGGTTCATTGACGCGCTGACCCCGTCCGAAAAGGCCATGCGCCGCTAGACAGTCAACGAAAAACGCGAACCACCAAGTCACCAAGACACCAAGAAGCACCAAGAAAAGCGATAAGAATTTTGTTTTTCTTGATGAAGCTTTGTGTCCCCCAGGGGGATTTCCTGCGGGGCATCTTGGTGCCTTGGTGGTGGAATTTTTTGCATCTTATTGAACACACCAGTCGTCTCGGGAATGCCTGTGAGCCTGCCATCGACCAAGCCCTATCTGCTTCGCGCCATTCATGAATGGTGCTGTGACAATGGCCTCACCCCTTACCTTTCGGTCAATGCTGATGGGCGTGCGAAGGTGCCGCGCGAGTATGTTCGTGATGGACAGATTGTCCTGAATATTGGCTATGAAGCGACGGGCCATCTAACCATTGCCAACGACATAATCACCTTCCAGGCGCGTTTTGGTGGCGTGGCGCGCGACATTTCAGTCCCCATCGGCAATGTGCTCGCCATTTATGCCAAGGAAAACGGTGCCGGGATGGCTTTTGAACCGGACAGCGAAGCCGTGGCTGGTGAGTCGGACGCACCAGAAAATTCAAAGCCGGATAATGTACCCGAGCCCCCTGCGCCGCCAAACCGCCCAAAATTGCATCGCATCAAATAATCCTGCCCAGTCCTGAAACGATCGTCTTTCACTCTGCACCAAGATGAAGCGTTGCTCTGTTGGACGGAAGGTGAAAATAAGGCAAGCTGTTGATTTCAATGCATGGCACACCTGTTGCTCAACTCGCTTCAGGAGTGCGTTACATGACGAAACAAATAAAATCGACCTGTTGTTACTGCGGTGTGGGCTCCTGCCTGCCCGAGCTCAGACAGATGCTTGACGGGCAACAACAAGACGCTGTCGTCTGCCGGGGAGAGGCATGAACTACGCACATATCATCCGGGAGCTTGGCCGTGGCAGCGAAGGTGCCCGCGACCTGCCGCTTGACGAGGCACAACAACTTTACGGGGCCATGCTTGACGGCGGGGTGCCTGAGCTCGAGCTGGGCGCCATCGCCATTGCCTTGCGCGTAAAAGGTGAGACGGCAAACGAAATGATCGGTTTTCTGGCCGCCTCCTATGATCGCCTACACCCCCTGCACCGCCCGCCAGGACGTATCCGTCCAATTGTCATACCGAGCTATAACGGTGCGCGCAAGGGAGTCAATCTCACCCCCCTGCTGGCCTTATTGTTAAGACGTTTTGGCGTCCCGGTAGTAATTCATGGCCTGATCGAAGGCTTTGGCCGGGTAAGCACAGCACAGATTTTTCGCGAATTCGGCTTGCTGCCCAGCACCAATCATTTGCAGGCCCAGCAGGTGCTGGATGAAAACGGTCTGGTTTATATCCCACTCTCGGCGATCTCGCCCGGACTGAGCGTCCAGTTGGCCCTGCGTAGTCGCCTCGGCCTGCGCACCAGCGCACACAGCCTGGTCAAGATGCTCGATCCCTTCAAGGGCGAGGGGCTGCTGCTCACCGCTGCGACACACCCCGATTACCTCAACACGATGCGCCAAGTGCTCTCTGCACTTGGCGTGCACGCGCTCCTGTTGCGCGGTACGGAAGGCGAACCCTTTGCCAATCCCAAGCGACGTCCGCGTATTGAACACATGTATGACGGTGTCATCGACATCCTATTCGAGGCCGAACATGATAGCCTCAAACGCTTGCCGACTTTGCCCGAAACCTGCGATGCCAAAACCACTGCCGACTGGATTCGGCGCGTTCTCGCGGGCGAATCCGCGCTACCGCCACCCATCGCCAACCAGTTGGCCTGCTGCCTTTATGCCAGCGGCTATACCGATGACTTCAACCAGGCCAAAGCCATCATCGCGGTTGAAGGCTACGGCTTGGTTTAGACTGGGGTGTCGGTATAATTCCGTTTGCTCTGCTGCGTAATTTTGAATGTGGCCAAAATGGAAATTCTATCCTTGCTGTCCGATCCCGAGCTGTGGATTGCCTTCTTTACCCTGACCGCTCTTGAACTGGTGCTGGGTATCGATAACATCATCTTCATTTCCATCCTGGTCGACCGGCTACCGCCGCAAAGCCGGGAAAACGCGCGCCGGACGGGCCTGTTTTTTGCCATGTTCATGCGCGTTGGTCTGTTGCTTCTACTGTCGTGGATCGTCGGCGCGACGGCGCCTTTGTTCAGCGTGCTGGGCAGATCCGTCTCGCCACGCGATCTGATCCTGATCGGCGGTGGCATTTTCCTGCTCTGGAAAAGCACCCAGGAAATCCATCAGTTGCTCGAAGGAGGAGAAGAGCAACAAGCCGGTGCGGTCAAGGCGACGGTCAGCGCCATCATCCTGCAGATCATTCTCATCGACATCGTTTTCTCGCTGGATTCAATCATCACCGCGGTCGGCATGGTCGATAATGTCTCGGTAATGATTGCCGCTGTTGTAGTATCGGTCGGGCTGATGATGCTTTTTGCAAAAAGCATCGGCGATTTTGTTTCAAATCACCCGACCATCAAGATGCTGGCGCTGTCGTTTCTGATGCTGGTGGGCATGACGCTTGTCGCTGAAGGGTTTGGCAACCATGTTTCAAAGGGCTATATCTACTTCGCCATGGCGTTCTCGCTGGGCGTAGAAATGCTCAATCTCCGCTTGCGCAGAAAACGCTCCGAACCCGTTCACCTGCACGAGCACTACGCCCGCAAGGCGCCGGATTGATCAGTTGCTCAAGCCCGTTTTATGAAGGCATAAATGGACGTAGTGCTCCTTGTTTTTCTCATATTTCTGAACGGGATACTTGCGATGTCGGAGATAGCTGTTGTCTCCGCACGCAAGTCAAGGCTGCAAAAACTGGCCGACGACGGGAGTCCCGGGGCCCAGTCGGCGCTGGAACTGAACAGCGAGCCGTCGGCATTCCTGTCCACCGTCCAGGTCGGCATCACAACCGTCGGCATTCTGAGCGGCGCCATCGGCGAAGGCGCCCTGGCCGACCCCCTGACCCTCTGGTTGTCCCGCTTCGCCCTGCTTGAACCCTATGCCCGCTCGCTGGCGATAACCCTGGTCGTTGTTGGCCTGACCTATATCTCGGTGGTGGTCGGTGAGCTGGTGCCAAAGCGCCTGGGTTTGCTGGCACCGGAAGCAATTGCCGCGCTCATCGCAACGCCGATGAATATGCTGGCGCGCCTGACCCGGCCCGTGGTCTGGCTGTTGTCATCATCATCCAGCCTGTTGTTGCAGTTGCTCGGTGCGCGCAGTCGCGAAGAACCGCCGTTGACCAACGACGAAATCAATGTGCTGATGGTACAGGGCGCCGAGGCGGGCGTATTTCATGAAAGCGAGCAGGCCATTGTCTCCAATGTGCTGCGCCTTGACGAGCAGCGCATCGGCGCCATCATGACCCACCGCAACGACATCTACGTGCTCGATCTTGATGAACCGGAGGCCAAGATTCGTAGCCGCCTGTCTGAAAGCCCCTACACGCGCATCGTCGTCTGTCGGGATGGCCTGGAGCATATTGTCGGCATCCTGCGTACCGCCGACCTGCTCAAACTGGCGCTAACTGGCCAAGCACTGAATGTCGAACCCTTCCTGCGTCCGCCCCTCTATGTGCCGGAGGGCGTGACGACAACCCATCTGCTGGAGAGTTTTCGCAAGGCACGCCAGCAATGCGCGCTGATCGTCGATGAGTATGGCGAATTGCAGGGACTGGTCACGCTAACCGATGTGCTCACTTCGATCGTTGGCGAGCTCCCGTCGTCCGACACGACGGATGATCAGGACATCGTCGAACGCAGCGATGGCTCCCTGTTGATCGATGGCAGCGTGGCCATCGAACGCCTGAAGTCGGTAATGGATATCGCAGACGACCTGCCGGGCGAAGATGAAAACGCATTCAACACACTGGGTGGCCTGATGATGTACGTGCTCGGCCGGATCCCGGTGGTAGCGGATCGCTTTGAGGTATCGGGTTGCCGCTTTGAGGTGCTCGACATGGACAAAAACCGTGTTGATAAAGTACTGCTGACAAAACTCCCACCGCCGATTGATGGCACCAGCGACACCACGGCGTAGCGTAGTACACCGCCGGGAGAATGCACCTCCTATTCTGCTAATGTGACAAATCTTGTCAAAAAGTGACGCTGATTGTTCGCCTTTCTCTGTTCGCATGGTGCAATCGTGTGCTCAGTACCTAGTATTTTCCGTGCTTATCCGGTTAGCTCCCATGCCTACTACCTGTAGTGGGACGTAATTTTTTTGCATATAGTTCGGCATAGGTTGGCGCAGTGACGTCGCCAGCAATGCCCAGCAGGGAGCGGAAAGCGTTGAATGGGTAGAAGCG
>NZ_JAPUVO010000079.1 GCF_029255185.1 Propionivibrio sp. | reverse complement strand
GGAAGAGCACTTCAACGTGCTGCAAGCGCTCACTTACTGGAACGTCATGTACCTGCTGATGCCCACCGTGGTCATTAGCGGGCTGGTCTATCTGTATCCCGAGTTCGCGCCGGACAAGCTGTTCGGTTTTGACGGCCTGCTGCCAGTCGCCATGCTCCATTATCTGACGGCCGCGGCCATCCTGTTGTTCATGATGTCACACATCTATCTGGGCACCACCGGCAAGACCGTCGGCTCCATGTTCAAAATGATGTTTACCGGCTGGCACGAGCACGAATAGTCAGTACTCGTTCCGGTTTTCTTGTTTGTTTTTTCGAAGGAGGAAGTGGAAATGAACTTTATCAAGAGCTCAATCACCCTGGCTGTCGTCGCTACTCTGGCCGGTAGCGGCGCCTTTGCGCAAGAAAAGCAAGAGAAGCCCAAAGCTTTCAAGCCAGTACCGGTCGTCGCCGTCAAGGTCACGGCGGCTCCGAAACTTGATGGCGTGGCCGATGACGCCGCCTGGAAGGGTGCTCCCGTGGTCAACTTTAAGGCCGTCAAGGGCGCCAACTTCAAAGACAAGAAAGGCGAAACCCAGGGAACACTTCAGGTGGTCTACACGGACGATATGATTTACCTGCTGGTGCAGTACGATGATCCGACCTACTCGGTTCAGCGCAGCCCGTACCAGAAACAGGCGGATGGCACCTGGGCCATGCTTAAAGATAAGGACGACAAAGGCGGCGACAACAATATTTTCTACGAAGACAAGTTGGCCGTGCTCTGGAACATCAATGACTCTATTTTCGGCTTCAATGAGCGCTTTTCCTGCCAGGCAGCCTGCCATGCCGGCGAACCAGGCAAGCCCTACGGCAACAAATACACGGGCGATGATGCCGAAATTGGCGATCTATGGCACCTGAAACAGGTGCGCACAGGCATTCCTCTCGGGCAAGTTGACGACGGCTATCTGGACAACACTCCGTTCTCCGCCAAGGATGCCAACGCTGGCCGCAAGGTTGACCCCAAGACCGGCGGTGGTTACGACGACATCAAACTGGTCAACGGCAAGCCCGAATTCATGAACAAGGACGGCAAAGCAGCCAACAAAGGCGGTACGTACTGGCTGAAGGCCGAAGACAAGGTGGCGTTCGATGATTCCAAGTTCAAGGCAGGCGATGAAGTTGCCTCGATCCTCGTCTCCTCTTTCGTTGGCGACCGTGGTGATGTGCAGGTCAGCTCCAAGTGGGCCAACGGAAAGTGGACTATCGAAATCGCCCGCAAGCTGGTAACCGGTTCGAAGTTCGACGTCAACTTCAGCGATCTAGCCAAGACCTACGGCTTCGGCATGGCCTTCTTCGACAACGCCCAGGTTCGTCACGCCTTTGTTCAGGAACCGCTGATCCTGCAATTCAAGAAGTAAGCGGTTTTTCTGTAAGCCATGACAGGCTTATTTCCGCTGAGAACGGAAATAAGCCTGTTTCCTTTACACACCATCTCCTCCTTGCCGAACTGACTGGCCCTAATTCGTCAAGCTCGGAATGCCGCAAGTGCCACCGGGCTCGTTGCCGTCAGATATAATGCTTTGAGATTTGGAGGAGCATCGACTCGACGATCCGCAAGAACGCCCAAGTTTCAGAGAAACGATTTCGGACACCTACCCGCGTGCAAGCTTCAGAAAGTTTAAATATCGTCTGCCAGCGCATCAGGCTCAGTGGCCTCGTTCAGGGCGTTGGCTTCCGTCCCTTTGTCTGGCGTCTGGCCAAGGAGCTCAATTTGACCGGGTGGGTTAGAAAAGATAACCATGGCCTGGAAATTGAAGTCTGCGGTGATGCCGAGCAGGTGCAAAATCTGATTGAACGACTGCAGGACGATGCGCCATCGATTTCGCGCATCGATTCCGTGCTTGCGCAAGATACGGTTGTCGAGTGCGTCGCTGAGGATTTTTATATCCTGAACAGCCTGGGGGGGCGGGCTGCGGCAATGATCGCGCCCGACACCGCCGTCTGCCGCGATTGCCTGGCGGAGATGTTCGATCCAGCGAACCGGCGCTGGCGCCATGCTTTCGCCAGTTGCAGCAATTGCGGTCCGCGTTACAGCGTCTGCCGCGCCCTGCCTTTCACCCGCGAACGCAGCAGCTTGAAACCCTTCACCCCGTGCCCGAAGTGTCAAAACGAGTACCGTCGGACTGGCGATCGACGCCATCACAATGAAGTGAATTGTTGCCCGAAGTGCGGTCCCGAGCTGGCATTGCTCGATGGCGCGGGTCGGCCTCTGCCTGGCGACCCGATAGCCCAGGCCCTGGCCCTCCTGGCACAGGGGAAAATCGTTGCCATCAAAGACTTGGGAGGCTTTCATCTGGCCTGCGACGCGCGCAACGCAAAAGCTGTTGCCGAACTGCGCCAGCGCAAACAGCGCGACGAGAAGCCATTTTCCGTGATGCTCGCCAATGCTTCTTCGGCCAGCACTTTCGTTCAGTTGGGCGTTGGCGAACCGGGATTGCTGGCGATGCCGGAACGACCGATTATTTTGCTCAAAAAACGCTCCAGCTGCGATGCGGCTTTGCCGGGTGTGGCGTCAGGTCTAGGCTGGCTGGGCGTGATGATGCCGTGCACACCGCTACAGTACCTGCTCTTCCACGCGGCAGCCGGTAGCCCGGAAGGTCTTGGCTGGCTTGATCTGCCGCAGAAACTTGCACTGGTGATGATCAGCGCCGACCCCGGGGACGAGCCTCTGATCATTGATAATGACGACGCCCTGCAGCGCCTGTCGGAAATCGCTGATGCGTTTCTCCTGCATGGTCGCGAGATAATGTCAGGCTGCAACGACAGTGTCGCGCGTTCCGGCCCCGGCGGATTGAAACTTGTTCGCCGTGCGGGAGGCTATACGCCGCGCGCTATCAAGTTGCCTCGTTCCGGCCCGCCGGTGCTGGCCGTCGGTGGGCGATTCAAGAACACCGTTTGCCTGACGCGTGGCGATGAAGCCTTTGTTTCGCAGCATATCGGCGATCTTGATAATGTTGCGACCTGTGATTTTTTTGACGCCACCATCACCCGCCTGCTCAAGTTTATCGAGATCAAACCGGCGCTTATTGCACACGATTTCGACCGCGACTTTCACTCGACACATTTTGCCCTGGACTTCGCCCACCAAAGGGGGGTGCCGGCACTTGCCGTTCAGCATCATCACGCCCACGTGGCCTCGGTTCTGGCCGAACACCGGGTCGACGCGCCGGTTATCGCACTGGCGCTCGATGGTGTTGGTCTGGGAGCCGATGGTGGCGACTGGGGTGGCGAACTATTGCGTGTTGATGGTGCGTATTTCGAGCGCCTCGGCCATCTTGCGCCGCTGCAACTGGCCGACCAGCACGCGATCAGAGAACCCTGGCGTCTAGCCGCTGCAGTGCTGCAACAACTTGGGCGCGGACAGGAAATCGAACAGCGTTTTGCGCAGCAGCTTAGCGCGGCTTCCGTCAATAAAACGCTTGAGGGTGGCGCGCACTGTCCTCAGACGTCGAGCCTTGGCTGTTACATCAATGCTGCAGCCAGCCTGCTCGGCGTGAAATCGATGATGGCCTTTGACGGACAGGCGGCGAGCTTACTCGAAGGGCTCGCCGAGCGCTACGGCGATATATTGCCGGTCAACGATGGCTGGACGATTAAAGATGGCTGTTTGAATCTGCTGCCGCTTTTTTCGATTCTGGCCGACGAAAAAGATCCTGGGCGCGGCGCTGCCATTTTTCATGCCACGCTGGTCGCCGCACTTTCCGATTGGGTCTACACGGTGGCGCCGGCAAACGGCACAATTGTCGGCAGTGGCGCCTGCTTCCTCAACATGATACTGGCGCGTGGCTTACGTTCACGTCTCGGCGGCCATGGCCTGCATTTGATTGAGGCCCGTCGCCTGCCGCCCAATGACGGCGGCTTGGCGCTGGGTCAGGCGTGGATTGCCCAACAGTACCTGCTCGGCAAGAGTAAGGAAACCCCGCCTAGCGCGTTATGAAAGTAGGTTTGTAGCCAAGCGCCAGGCGTATCTTCTCGGCTATTTTTTCGGCGTCGGGACGGCTGGCGTAAGGGCCTAGATGGACGCGGTACATTCCTGCACCGACATTGACCTGGATTCCTTCGTTTAGCCAGTCCAGTTCGCGCGCCAAATGCGAACGCAGACTTTCGGCGTTATCGGCATTGGAAAACGCGCCGAGTTGGAGGAAAACCCCTTTCTGGATAAGTGCCGGAGACGACGCCGCAGTCTCGCTGACAGCCAGTTGTGTCGTCAGAATTTCAATCTCGTCGCGTTCGGCAATGAGCGTTGAGGATTTGACGGGCAGCGCCAGCGGTTTGACCTGGGCGTAGCTCACTTGTGTTGCGTCACCAGGCAGGATGGCTTCGATCTCAACCTGCGTACTGCCGTTGTTGACATAGCCCAGGCGGTACGCCGCAGCGTAGGAAAGGTCGATGATACGATCGGCGTGGAAAGGGCCGCGATCAGTGACGCGCACGATCACCGACTTGCCACTGCTCACATTGCTTACCCGCACGTAGGAGGGGATCGCCAGTGTCGGGTGCGCTGCGGTCATCGAGAACATGTCATAGGGATCGCCAATCGAGGTTTTCTGGCCGTGGAATTTTTTCCCGTACCAACTGGCGATGCCGCGCTGGCGAAAAGGTTTGAGGCTGGTTTCTGGCACATAGGACTTGCCGAGAACGATGTAGGGCTTGTTGGCAAAACGGTGCAGCGGTTCGCTGCGGGGCTGGGCATCGGGGATGTCGTCCAGATTGTCCGGAATATCATCACCCGGTCCATCGTCCTTGTAATATCCACCACCGCGCTTTTGCGTCACGGCCGGCTTGCGCACCTGGCTGGCCGGCGGGGGCAGTGGCTCGACAGCGGGCTTGACGCTATCAACCGGGCGTGGCGGTTGACCACCGCAAGCGGCCAGAAACAGCAGCATGAGCGGCACTATCGACTGTACGTGCTTCACGCGCAACTCCTCACTATTTCTTGACCAGCATCCGGTGCGACTGGATGCTCATGAGTATGCCGAGAGCGAGAAACAACGTCACCAGCGCGGTTCCACCATAACTCATGAACGGTAGCGGGACGCCAACCACCGGCAAAATTCCGCTGACCATGCCCATGTTGACAAAAGCATAGGTGAAAAAGCTAAGCGTGATCGAACCGCCGAGGACGCGCGCAAAAAGCGTCGACGCGTTGGCCGTGATCATCAGGCCACGGGCGATCAGCAGCAGATAGAGGGCGACCAGAATGCAGTTGCCGAGCAAACCGCGTTCTTCGGAAAAAACGGCAAAAATGAAGTCGGTGTGTCGTTCAGGGATGAATTCGAGGTGGGTTTGCGTACCCGCGAGCCAGCCCTTGCCGAAGCTGCCGCCGGAGCCGATGGCGATGGTCGACTGAATGATGTGATAGCCCGAGCCGAGCGGATCGGTGGTCGGGTCGATCAGGGTCAGGATGCGCTTGCGCTGGTAGTCATGCAGCATAGTCCACACAAAGGGTGCGGCACTGACGCCAGCGACGGTCATGCCGATGATCACCTTCCACGGCAGGCCGGCGAAGAAGATGACGTAAAAGCCTGCCGCGCCGACCAGGATTGCCGTTCCCAGATCAGGCTGTTTGGCGATCAGGCCAAAAGGAACGATCAGGAGCAGACCAGCAATGAGGTAGTGGCGAAAACTCAGGGCGGCCTCGTATTTGTTGAAATACCAGGCCAGCATCAAGGGCATGGCAATCTTGAGTATCTCGGATGGCTGGATTCTCGTGAAGCCTACCGGCAGCCAGCGCCGCGCGCCGTTGATTTTGACTCCGACCAGGTACACCATCACCAGCAAGACGACGCCGAGGATGTAGAGCGGAACGGCGAAGCGCATCAGCTTCTGCGGTGGGAGCTGGGCGACCCCCCACATCGCCGCCAGGCCGACCAGCATGTTAAGCAGCTGACTCAGGGCGCGGCTGTTGGCATCGTAGGTCGCGCTATAGACGGTAGCCAGACCGAAGGCCATCAGGGCCAGGCTGATCGCCAGCAAAGGCCCGTCGATATGCTCGACCAGACGAGTCCGGAATCGGTACAGCAGCTTCAGAAACACGGCCTATTCCTCCTCTTCCGGCGTCTCGTCATCCTGCACCGGTCCATTGGGCAACTTGCCCAGCAGGTAGTAATCGATCACCATGCGCGCGATCGGCGCCGCCGACTGCGCGCCGAAACCGCCATTTTCGACGAGGACGGCAAGTGCGATCTTCGGCTGATCGGCCGGCGCAAAGGCGATGAACAGGGCGTGGTCACGCAATTCCTGCTTCAGGTTTCCGGCCTTGTAGTCGCCACCTTTGAGGCTGAATAGTTGTGCCGTACCGGTTTTGCCGCCGGACACGTAACCGGCTCCGGAAAACGCGCGGGCACCGGTTCCCTCCTTGTTGACGCCGATCATTGCATTCTTGATCGTATCGATATTTTGCTGCTTCCAGGGGAGGGTGCGCAGCGGTTTGGGTTCGATCAGGGTTTTCTCGCCCGTCCTGCTGTCGGTAATGTAGCGCACGAGGTGCGGGCGATAGATCACGCCGTCGTTGGCCACCGCCGCCATGGCTTGCGCCAGTTGAATCGGTGTGTAGGCGTTATAGCCCTGCCCGATGCCGATCGAAATGGTCTCGCCGGCGAACCATTTCTGCTGCTCCGGGCGCTTGAAGCGGCGTTTTTTCCACTCCGGAGAGGGCAGCACGCCTTCCGATTCGCCTTCGATGTCAATTTCCGTTTTTTGGCCCAGACCGAGTGAGCCCATGAAGCGGGCGATGTTGTCGATGCCCAGGTCGTTAGCCAGCATGTAGTAGTAGGTGTCGCACGACGCAACAATTGACTTGTACATATCCACGAGTCCGTGCCCGCCCTTCTTGTCATCACGGAAGACGTGACCACCGAAATTGTAGAAACCGGGATCGGAGATCGTCTGGTTTGGTGTGCGTTTGCCCAACTCGAGTGCGGCCAGCGCCATGAAGGGCTTGAAGGTTGAGCCTGGAGGATAGGCGCCGTTCAGAGCGCGGTTGACCATCGGTCGATCGGGCGAGTTGTTCAGTTGCTCCCAGTCTTCCGTACGAATACCGTCGACAAACAGATTCGGGTCAAAGCTTGGCGTTGATACCAACGCGAGAATTCCACCGGTCGACGGTTCGATGGCGACCAGCGCGCCGCGCCGGTCGCCAAAGGCTTTTTCCGTAATTTCCTGCAAACGCGCATCGAGCGTCAGCGTCAAGTTATTGCCGGATACCGGCACCGTGCGCGCCAGGCTGCGCACCGCTCGCCCGCCGGCATCGATCTCGACTTCCTCATAGCCCGTCTCGCCGTGCAACTGGAACTCGTACTTCTGTTCGAGGCCGGTTTTGCCGATGTGGTCAGTGCCCTTGTAATTGGCTTCTTGCTCGTGCTTCTCGATGATCGCAAGGTCCCCCTTGTTGATGCGATTGATATAGCCCAGTGCGTGCGAGGCAATCGCGCCAAGCGGGTATTGCCGGAACAGCCGCGCCTTGACTTCAACGCCGGGGAACAGATAGCGGTTGGCAGCGAAACGGGCGACTTCCTGGTCGGAAAGTCGCGTCCGTATCGGCAGGCTTTCGAAGGATTTGCTTTCTTCGAGCAGCTGGCGAAAGCGCCGCCTGTCCTTGGGCAGGATTTCGATAAGTTTGCCCAGACCTTCAATCGTTTCATCAAGACTCTCGACTTTTGACGGCGTAATCTCCAGAGTGAACGCTGAATAGTTTCGTGCCATAACGATGCCATTGCGATCGAGAATGACGCCACGATTGGGCGTAATCGGCACCAGAGATATGCGGTTGTCTTCGGCGCGGGTAGTGTAATAGTCACGCTGAATGATTTGCAGATAGATGAAGCGCCCGATCAGGATAGCGAAAGCCAGCACCACCACACTCGCCGCAAAGGCAATACGGAAGCGGAAGCGGTCAAGCTCGCTATCCCGCGAGTTCAGTGGCGAATGCCGGATGTACAAGACGGATTTCCTCAGATTGGCCGGTTAGCGTCACGCTCGACCGGCTGATACTGCGGCAGGAGCAGAATAAAGGTCAGCGGCAACCACAGCAGGGCGCCGACAAACGGGCCGACAAAATAGCTCACCCCGGGAAAGTGCCCTCCGGGCATGGCGTGTACGGCAAACTGCACAAACTGCACCATTAACAACAGCGGCAAGACATGCATGGCCTGCTGCCCAAGCGGAAACCACAGGATTCGGCGCGACAGCCAGGTAGCGGCGTAGGCGACCAGAACATAAGCCAGCGCATGTTGCCCCATCAGGCTCGAATCAGCCACATCCATGGCCAATCCGAGAATGAAGCCGGTCCCCATGCCGACGCGGCGCGGTTCGCGAATGCTCCAAAAGACGGTAACCAGGGCCACCCAGTCAGGCACCCATGGCCAGGCTCTGGTTGGCAAGAAATCAAGGATCAGCGCGACCATCAGGCTGACCCTAATGAACCACGGACGAACCGGCTGCAGAATGCGTGATGAGGAATAGGTAGCGTGCATCGGTCATTCCCTTTTAAGGTGCTTTTTCTTGCTCCCGGCCTTGAGCGACGGCTTTACGCCACTCGTCACTGCTTCGCTGGTCAATTGCACAGGCAGTGAGATCGTCTCGCGCGGGTCGAGGACCATGACGTCGCCAAAGTTTTCAACACCGGCGACCGGGACACAGTAAATGCGGGCGAAAGAGTAGGAGGTGTCACGCTCGATATGCACTACTTTGGCCACCGGGAGCCCGGGCAGGAAAATGCCATCGAGACCTGAAGTCACCAGCAGATCACCATTCTGTACGTCAGCATTGGCGGGCATGAAGCGCAGCTCAAGCTGGCCGTTGCCGAGTCCGAAAACGACCGAGCGCAGGCCGTTGCGAACAATTTGCACGGGTACCGCCTGATCCTTGTCGGTAATCAGCGTGATCTCCGCAACAAAAGGGAAAACCCGCGTCACCTGGCCAATGACACCGGCATCATCGACCACCGGCTGACCGGCAACTATTTTGTCCTGCTGGCCTTTGTCGACGATCACACGACGTGAAAAAGGGTCGCGTGCCGCATAAAGAATCTGTGCTACCCGTCCGTTCGCCTTTTGCCGCCCCTTGACGTCGAGCAGCTTGCGCAGGCGCTCATTTTCCGCTTCCAGTTGGCGCGTGCGCAACAAGGTTCCGGCGCCAGCGAGTTGCGCGCGCTTCAAGCGAGAATTCTCGTCCTGATAACGGGTGATGCCGGAGAAATAGTTGCCGGCATTCTGAAGATACTCAACCGGTGCATGTGCCGCTTGTTGCAGGGGATGAGTGAACATCGACATTCCCTGGCGTAGCAGTTCGAGCGTCTGAAAGCGCGAGTCAATAAAAATCAGCGCCAGCGAAAGTGCGGCGTAGAAGGACAGTTGCGCCAGCGGTGCCGGTCCACGCTTGAAAAACGGTGGGGGTTGATGATCCATGCGTCAGTGAAGGCAAAAAGTACAGGGTGATTTGATTCAAAACAGGTAAGGGGTTTACTCCTCACGCCTCACCCGGTACACCTTACTGAATTTCAGTCCGAGGTGAAGATGCTGCCGAGCTTATCCATCCTCTCTAGCGCCATGCCACAACCGCGCGCCACGCAGGTCAGCGGCTCTTCGGCGACGATCACCGGCAGGCCGGTTTCTTCCATCAGCAGACGGTCGAGGTCGCGCAGCAGTGCACCACCACCGGTCAGCACCATGCCCTTGTCGGCAATGTCGGCGCCAAGTTCGGGCGGCGTCTTCTCAAGCGCCGACTTGACCGCCGAAACGATGTTATTGAGCGGTTCGGTGAGCGCTTCAAGAATTTCATTCGAGGAAATGGTGAACTTGCGCGGAATGCCTTCGGCCTTGTTGATTCCGGAGACCTCCATCTCGCGCACTTCGGCACCCGGGAAAGCCGAACCGATGCGCTTCTTGATATTTTCAGCGGTGTTCTCGCCGATCAGCATGCCATAGTTGCGGCTGATGTAGTTGATGATCGCTTCGTCGAGTTTGTCGCCGCCAACGCGTACTGAACCCGCATAAACCATGCCACCAAGGGAAATGACGCCGACCTCGGTCGTTCCACCGCCGATGTCCACGACCATCGATCCGGTCGGTTCGGAAACCGGCAGATCGGCCCCGATCGCTGCCGCCATTGGCTCCTCGATCAGAAAAACCTGACTGGCGCCAGCGCCGATGGCCGATTCGCGAATGGCGCGCCGCTCAACCTGCGTCGACCCCGAAGGCACGCAGATGATGATGCGCGGACTGGGCGAAAGCAGGCGGGAATCGTGCACCTTGCGGATGAACTGCTTGAGCATCTGCTCGGTTACGGTGAAATCAGCGATGACACCATCCTTCATCGGGCGAATCACCGTGATGGCGCCCGGGGCCTTACCGAGCATGTCCTTGGCACTTTGTCCGACAGCCTGGATGGTCTTTTTTGCGTTCGGACCACCTTCCATGCGAATGGCAACAACCGACGGTTCGTCGAGAACAATGCCTTTGCCACGCACGTAGATCAAGGTGTTGGCGGTACCCAAATCGATTGCAAGATCATTCGAAAAATAACTGCGCAAAAAACTGAACATGCCTGAATATCCGTGAAAGTAACCGCAAGGGATGCGGCGTACAAAGCATTTATGATACCTTATATGGCTCCCTGTTTTAATACCATACTGATTTCATAGCCATGTCGCTTACCCTGGAACAAGTTCGGCGCGTCGCCCACCTCGCCCGAATCGAAGTCAGCGACGCCGAGGCGCTAAGCACACTCGGCCACCTGAACGGAATATTCACACTGATCGAAACGATGCAGGCTGTCGACACCCGAGGCGTCGAGCCGATGGCGCACGCCCAGGATCTCGCCCAGCGCCTGCGCAGCGATCAGGTCAGCGAAACAAATCGCCGCGAAGACTTTCAGGCGCTTGCTCCCGAGACCGAGGCCGGTCTCTACCTTGTGCCACAGGTGATGGAATGATAGGGCGCAGTGTGTCAGCACTGGCGCAGGCGCTAACCGAAAAAACGATCTCCAGCGTCGAGTTGACCCAGCTTTATCTTGATCGGATCGCGCGCCACAACCCGCTGCTCAACGCCTTCATCACCGTCGACGGCGAAAAAAGCCTGGCTCAGGCCAAGGCCGCGGACGAAATGCGTGCTGCGGGTCTGGCCACGCCACTGACCGGCATTCCCTTGGCGCAGAAAGACATTTTTTGCGCCAAGGGTTGGCTGACCACCTGTGGTTCAAAAATGCTGAATAACTTCGTCAGCCCCTATGATGCCAGCATCATCGAGCGTTTCAATGCCGCTGGCGCGGTCATTCTCGGCAAGACGAATATGGACGAGTTCGCCATGGGTTCGTCGAACGAAACGTCCTACTACGGCGCGGTAAAGAACCCCTGGGACATGGCGCGCGTTCCCGGTGGCTCGTCGGGCGGCTCGGCGGCGGCGGTGTCAGCCCTGCTGGCGCCGGCCGCGACCGGCACTGATACCGGCGGTTCGATCCGCCAACCGGCGGCGCTGTGCAATCTGACCGGACTGAAACCGACGTATGGCGTGGTTTCACGCTACGGCATGATCGCCTATGCCTCCTCACTCGATCAGGGCGGCCCGATGGCGCGTTCGGCGCAAGACTGCGCGCTGCTGCTCAATGTCATGGCCGGCTTTGACGAACGCGATTCGACCAGCCTTGACCGCACCAAGGAAGACTACAGCCGCGAGTTTTCCGCCGTTGCCAGCGACAAACCCCTGGCCGGACTGAGAATCGGCCTGCCCCGGGAGTTTTTTGGCACCAGCGAACGATCGGGCTGCGCGCCCGAAGTCATGCAACTGGTCGACGCAGCCATCGCCGAATACCGCCGGCTTGGTGCACAATTGGTCGACATCAGTTTGCCTAACATGAAGCTGTCGGTGCCGTCCTACTACGTGATCGCTCCGGCTGAGGCCAGCTCGAATCTCTCGCGCTTTGACGGTGTGCGCTACGGTTACCGTGCCCCCGATTACAGCGACCTCAACGAAATGTACGCCCGCAGCCGGGCCCAGGGCTTTGGCGCCGAGGTCAAGCGGCGCATCCTGATCGGCACCTACGTCCTCTCGCACGGCTACTATGATGCCTACTATTTGCAGGCGCAACGCATTCGGCGCCTGATTGCCAACGACTTTGTGGCAGCCTTCAAGCAATGCGACGTGATCATGGGGCCGACCAGTCCGAGCATCGCATTCAAACTGGGCGAAAAAGCGGCCGATCCGGTGCAGATGTACCTGTCGGATATTTATACCATTGCGGTTAACCTCGCCGGACTCCCGGGAATGTCGATCCCCTGTGGCTTTGCCAACGGCCTGCCGGCCGGCCTGCAACTGATCGGCGACTATTTTTCCGAAGCCCGGCTGCTCAATGTGGCGCACCGCTACCAGCAGGCCAACGCATGGCATCTCCAGCGCCCCCAAGGCATTGACTGAGCGAGTAACAAGCGATGAAACAATGGGAAGTGGTAATCGGCATTGAGACGCATGCCCAGCTTTTAACGCAATCAAAAATTTTTTCCGGCAGTTCAACCGCTTTCGGTGCGCAGCCCAACACGCAAGCCAACGCGGTCGATATCGCGCTGCCCGGTGTGCTGCCAGTACTGAACCGCGCCGCCGTCGAATGCGCTATCCGCTTTGGCCTGGCCGTTGATGGGCAGATTGCGCCAAGATCAGTTTTCGCGCGTAAAAATTACTTCTACCCCGATCTGCCCAAGGGTTACCAGATCAGCCAGTTTGAACTGCCAGTGGTCGTTGGTGGCCAACTGACGATTCAGCTAGGCCAGGGCAATAGCCTCACGGAAAAAACCATCCAGTTGACGCGTGCCCATCTTGAGGAAGATGCCGGAAAATCGCTGCACGAGAATTTTCATGGGAAATCGGGGATCGACCTGAACCGTGCCGGAACGCCGCTGCTCGAAATCGTAACTGAACCCGATATGCGCTCCTCCGCCGAAGCCGTGGCCTACGCCAAGGCGCTGCACGCACTGGTGCGTTGGATCGGCATCTGCGACGGCAATATGCAGGAAGGATCGTTCCGCTGCGACGCCAACGTCTCGGTTCGACCTCTGGGACAAAAAGAGTACGGCACCCGGCGCGAAATCAAGAACCTTAATTCCTTCCGCTTCATGCAGCAGGCCATCGACTACGAGGTGCAGTGGCAGATCGCCACCATTGAGGATGGTGGCCGCATCGGGCAAGCCACCGTCCTCTTCGACCCCGAGAACGGCGAAACACACACCATGCGCACCAAGGAAGACGCGCACGATTACCGCTACTTTCCCGACCCCGACCTGCTGCCGCTGATCATTGATCGCGAGTGGGTAGCGCGCACCCAGGCGGCGATGCCGGAGCTACCGGTCGCCAAGCGCGACCGTTTTGTGACTGACTATGCGCTGTCCGCCTATGATGCGGCGGCGCTGACCGCATCGCTTGATATCGCTGATTACTATGAAGCGACCGTCGCCATCGCTGGCAAGGCAAACAGCAAGCCATGCGCCAACTGGGTAACGGTTGATCTGGCAGCGCGTCTTAACAGGGAGGACAGGGAAATTGGCGACTCGCCGGTCTTGGCAGCTCAACTCGGCAACCTACTGGCGCGTATCGCTGACAACACCATCTCTAACAACATCGCAAAAAAGGTTTTTGAGGCGCTGTGGAACGGCGAGGGCAGTTCGGCAGACGAGATCATCGAGAAGCTGGGACTCAAGCAGATTAACGACAGCAGCGCTATCGAGTCGCTGATCGACGGAGTACTGGCTGCCAATCCGGCGATGGTCGCCGAGTTCAAGGCGGGTAAGGAGAAGGCTTTCAACGCGCTGGTTGGGCAGGCCATGAAAGCCACCAAGGGCCAAGCCAATCCGCAGCAGGTAAACGAGCTACTACGCCGGAAACTCGGGTAGACGAGTTCAGTTCCTCAACGCGGCAATGCGGCGCGGCGCGCGATATCCAGATAGCGGCGTCGATCCTCGTCGTATTTGAGGCGGATCGCTTCGAGATCCTGTTTCTTGGATTCGATGACCAGTTCCTGCGCCTTGATTTCGTAGTCCGCGTCGCGCAGTCCTTTTTGCACTTCGGGCGGCAGCTGTTTCTTGGTGTAAAACTCGGATTCGTTCTCGAAAATCTTGCGCTGAATGCGGATTTCGACAATCTTGGCCTCGGCGGCCCGAATCGATTTTTTCACATCGTCCTGCGCACGCACGCGCATCACTTCGATATCTTTCTCGCTGCCGTAGGTGTTGAGCAGGGCCTGGTCCTTGCGCTGCTTTTCCCTGAGCGCGGCTTCTTCCGCCTTCAGTTGCGCTTCTTCAGCGGCACGCTGGGCGCGCTGTTCGGCAGTCAGCGGCGCTTCAACCATCCGTGTCGTTCGTCCGGATTCACCGAGCTCGCGATAGGCACGCCCATAACAGGCCTGCGGCAATAGATCCCCGCACACCTGCTTGCCGGTGGCATCGATGCAACAATAAAGATTGCCGGCCGCCAGCGCCGGGCCGCAAAACCCGAGCAGCAGCGCCAACCCGGTCAGCCTAATGATTTTGATCAACGCCATACTCCTCACGATAACGCGCCACCGCCGCTTGATGGGCCTTGAAGCCCGGTTGCACCTCCAGGTAAGTCAACAAGTCGTTCAGCGTAGCCACGGCAAGCACCGGCATGCTGTAATCCCGTTCGACTTCCTGGACCGCCGACAACGGTCCGCTGCCGCGCTCCATGCGGTCAAGAGCAATGACCACACCGCAGGGGGTAGCGCCCGCCGCACGGATTAATTCGACCGATTCTCGCACCGATGTGCCGGCCGAAATGACGTCATCAATGATCAGTACGCGGCCCGCTAGCGGCGCCCCAATGCTACTGCCGCCTTCACCATGATCCTTGGCTTCCTTGCGATTGAAAGCGAAGGGCAGATTGCGCCCGGCACGCGCCAGGGCCAGCGCACTCACCGCAACCAATGGAATACCCTTGTAGGCCGGCCCGAACAACATGTCGACGACCACGTTACTGGAAAGGATCACCTTCGCGTAGAATTGAGACAGGCGATCCAGCGCCGTGCCGTTGTTAAAGAGGCCGGCGTTGAAGAAGTAGGGCGACAGCCGTCCGGCCTTGGTCTTGAACTCGCCAAAACGCAAAACATCCTGCTCCAGGGCAAACTCGATGAATTCCTGACGAAAATCCATAATCCTGTGTTTTTCTAAAGCTCATCAAAACCGGTACCGGCAAGGATTCCTTATGTTACGCATCATTACACTAAACCTCAATGGTATTCGTTCAGCATGGAGCAAAGGCGTTTTGCCGTGGACGACGGCGCAGAACGCCGATATTGTCTGCCTGCAGGAGCTAAAGGCTCAGCATGCCGATCTCACTGACGAAATGAAGGCGCCGGGCGGCCTGCATGCCTATTACCACTGTGCCGAAAAGAAAGGCTACAGCGGCGTCGGCCTGTGGTGCCGGAAAAAGCCTGACGCCATTCACGAAGGCACGGGCCACACCGAGTTCGACGCCGAAGGCCGCTATCTGCGCGCCGACTTCGGCAATCTGTCGGTGGTCTCGCTCTACCTACCTTCGGGTTCGAGTTCGCCGGAGCGTCAGGCCGCCAAATTCCGCTTCATGGACATTTTCTATCCCCAACTTCTCGCACTGGCAAAGAGTGGGCGCGATGTGGTGATCTGCGGCGACTGGAACATCGCCCATCAGGAAATCGATCTGAAGAATTGGAAAAGCAACCGGAAGAATTCCGGCTTTCTCCCTGATGAGCGCGCCTGGGTCGGCCGGGTGTTGAGCGAAGCCGGGTGGACTGACGTCTATCGCCAGTTGCATCCGGCAGCGACCGACGAATGCTACACGTGGTGGAGCAATCGCGGTCAGGCCCGGGCCAAGAACGTTGGTTGGCGGCTCGACTAGTCAATCACACAAAATACCTGCATAATTGGGTGTATGAATCCAGATACCCAAAGCACCCGCGTATTCTCATACCGTCGCTTCTCATCGGGAAGACAAGCAAGAGGCACTTCTCTCGAACGCCAAACACGGCTTGCACAAGTATGGTGCAATGAACATGGGCTTGTTCTCGACGAATCACTTTCTTTGTCCGACCTTGGGGTCTCTGCTTTCAAAGGCGACAATGCCAATTATGGGGCTCTTGGTGCGTTCATGGCAGCCATCGAGGCGGGAAAAGTTCCAAAAGGCTCGATTCTTCTAGTCGAATCGCTAGACCGACTCTCGCGAGCGACCCTGCCCGAAGCCGTTGACCTCCTGACGAAAATCGTCAAAAAGGGTGTCCGTGTTGTATCGATGGTCGACAACAAGGAATGGAACAGCGAGACGATTAAGGAAACGGTGTCGTTCATGTTGTCCGTTCTGCTCTTCTCCCGAGCCCATGAAGAGAGCAGCACGAAGGCTAAACGCGTATCTGCCGCTTTCCAAACCAAACGACAAGCGGGGCTTCCAGTCGTTTCGAAAATGCACGGTAGCGGTTGGATGCAACCGAAAGCAGACAAATCAGGCTGGGAACTCATCCCCGACAAGGCGGAATCCGTGCGCCAAGTTTTTGAACATGCTGCAAGTGGGCTTGGTGGCGTTGCCATCGCCAGAATCGCAACGGAAGAAGGATGGGCGATGCCGTGGCGACAACGAACAAACACCAAAGGCTGGGAACACACAGGCATTTCCCGATTGCTACGGGACAGGCGAGTCCTTGGCGAATGGCAACCTATGCGAATGGTTGAAGGCACTCTGACCCCTGACGGCGACCCCGTTCAGAATTATTTTCCAGCAGCAGTGCCGGAAGAGCTTTGGCACCGTGTGCAAGTCGCGTTGAAAGGCAGGACAGGACCGAAACGGCTCAGAGGAATCAACGCCGACGTTTTCGCCGGATTGTTCTACTGCAAATGTGGTGAACGGATGGAACGGAAAGCCCCAACCACTCGGGGCAACTCTCGCTATTACTGCATAGGGAGCAAAGCGGGACGGTCGAAATGTCTATCGATATCAGAACTCGCCATCGTCAACACGGTGTTGTCGAATCTCGGACGTTTTGAAGAAGATGCGTTCAGGGACGATGCAATCTCGGAAGCCATCCGTGAACGAATCAACATCGCAGAAGAACGTGCAGCGGATGCAACAAGCAGAGCGGATAGAATCATCTTGGCGATTGAAGAGTGTGGGAATTCGACCTTGCTCTTACAGCGACTAGTAGCTATTGAAGCGGAAGCCGACAAGGCAAAATCTGAACTCGAAGCAGCACGAGAGGAATTGGCAACCGTGCCTAAAATTGGCGGTTGTTTTGGCGACAATCTTGTCGACAACGCTCTCATTTGGATTGGCGACAAATCGAAAACCGAGGAGCGATTCAAGTTGTCGGACGCTCTTCGAAGGGTCATCAAGCGCATCGAATTTCACGACGATGCAGTGATGATTTATCAAGTCTCAGGTGTCGGAATTGCTCAGAACATCCCCCGCGAGTTTCTCGGACGAGCGAGAAGAAAAGATGCAGGCATGAGCAGGGAAGAAATTGCGGCAAAGAAAAAAGCGACGTAAATTTTGAAAAGGCGGGGTTGCCCCCGCTTTCTAACAATCAATCAAAACCTTGCCCCGAGCTGGATTGGCTTGGTTCTCGGCTGAATAAACTCAGTCGCTGGCGTTTCGTCGTCATCCCAAGGTGCTTCCAGATTCCGCAAGGCATCACCAAACGCGAAACGGACGTAATCGACACTCTGTCCGCAATGCTGCCTCTGATATCGCTTGTCGATTTCGAAACGATTTTTCAGAACACGTCGCATTTCTTGCCAGAAAACGTTTTTCTCAGGGCAGCGATAGTTATTATCATCAGCCCATTTGCGGAACGCGATGAATACGTCATTTTTTGGCATTCCAATTTGATGCGATACAGGCTCGATTTCTGCAAGCCAAGCAGCAACAGGATTTGATGCCTCGATGGCTTCCTGTCTAGTTGTAGTCAGCAAAGTCGAAGACACATCAAATAGCCCTCTTTTGAGCAAGCGACTAACGCCTTGCAATGCCCAGTCGAGCACCAGATTCAATTCCTTCGCACATACCATTTCAGCGAGGTCTGGAATAAGTTGGTTATCAGGAATCTGAACTGACCAAGGAATAATTTGCAGCCTTCGCCACCAACCGTCTGAATGGTCGTTAGTCTTCATTAGATTATTGGCTGCCATCAGCCACTTTGCTGTTGGCTTGTAGCCCATTACATCCTTGTGTTTTCGGTTAACCGAAATCAAATCTCCCGCAATCAGAGATTTGAACATCTCACCGTCAACGCCGGTTTTTGGCACCTCGCTTACGCAGGCAAGTGATGCACCGACCAGCGGTTGCAGATAAAAATCGGTTAGGCGATTCAGGCTCATGCTTGCTGTTTTGGCATGAAGTGCCTGGACAATTTCGAGCAAAACGCTTTTGCCGTTTCGTCCTTCACCAAGCCAAAGTTGCCCGACCTGAAATTTCGTTGAAGAAATCAAAGTGTAGCCAACATACTCCTGCACAATTTCACGAACCTCCGGCTGCGGGAGAGAGCTATTCAGGAAGTGATAGAAGAGGCTGTCGCTTGGCAAATCTCGCGGCGTGTAAACTCCTTGATGAATGCCAATGTCAGCATTTACCAGATGGGTGATGCCCAATTCACGCTCTGGTTGCAAAGCCTGAATTTTTCCATCTGGGCAGATTTCGAGATAGCAGCCATTAGTCGGAACAATGTTCCGATTGCCAGCTTTGGGAAGTCGGCGGCAATCAAGCATTGCCGTCTTGATAAGCTCATTCGACTTACGGTCGCTCGCTTCTGCTGGATAATTTGCTTTCAGCCACTTATATGCAACACTCTTCATAACCTCGACGCCTTCGGCGTCCTCGGTTTCCTCTGTCCTTTCGATAACCCGTGCTTGCCAGAAGCTGCCTTCCCAGTGGAAAAAAACCCCTCCGGAAACAGCCCAGTCAACACTGCCGCCGAGTTCTTCGCCAAATTTGGACTCAATACTTTGCTCGTTATGAGATTTCTTCATGCTTCGTTTCCTTTCAACGAAGCAAGGCGTGCCGAACCCTTGACTGAAGCTCATGGAGTGCTAATCTGACGTTGTCCGACGTTCATCAAAGCACACCAGAAACCCGGCAAGGAGCCCGCCTTGCTGGGTTTTAGCTTTCTGGGGTCGTGATTTGGCGTGCGAACGCGTGCCCATCAGCACAATGCGTAAGGCAATAAATTTTGTGAAATGCCGATTTGGTTTGGTGCATGGTGCAACCCCAGAAAATATGCTCATATGGAAAAGCCGTTAGGCAATTCCGCCGAGCAGATGTGGGTCTTGCACTCCCTCGATTGCCGCCTCTGCAAGAGAGACAATCGTTTATCCCGAGTAAGCCTCGGGCGTGGCACCATAGATTTAGTGTTCAAGCCTTCGAATTTCTACGTCTGACCCCAGACTGTCTACAACCGTGTAGAAAACCGAAATAACGAGTGAATATTCTCCGGGTCGCCGCTCAAAAGTCAACTGCTTTTGGTTCTTCGTCGTCGGGCTTGAATTTTCCTGTGGTGGGTGCGAGGTTGAATCAGCCAAACACCAGAGGGGGCATGATGGAAAAATTCAGAACAGGCGTGGACGAAAGCGGTCGGGTCTTCATCGAGCATTGCGAACTTGGCACTATCCTCACCTTCGACAACGAATCGGCGGCGGCACAGTGGCAAGCCGCCTACATGCTATGCGAGAGCAACGGGGGCAACGAAAAATCTTGTTTCTGCCTGCTGCCCCCGCAAACTCCGAACACAATCAAGCGTTGTCGCTCGACGGTCGAATGAGCTCACGCCAATCAGCGGGCTTATCCTCCGCCTGCTGGCTACTCGGAGAATTCACCCCGTAGAACAGGGCATAGTCTCGGGGTTCCAACATCTTTTCTAATCGTAGTTGGTCGCCAACCCTTCGCCAGTCTCCGCTGTGCTGTTTTAGCACCATCGCACCGGCAATAATTTTCCGTCGTGTTTCGTCTCTACGTTCCTGCCTTGTTGCGGTTGAACGAGCCGTTGCCAGACGTGCGTCCAGTTCGGCACGTTTCGCCAGCAGCCTGCTGATTTGCTCGTGCACATTTCCCATTGCTTGATTTCCTCCGTTTGTCGTCCAGCGGTTGCTTTGCTCGGCATGCCGGATTAAAGGAATAGAGATAGCGGACCGGAATCAACAACACAAGCAGACCAGAACCCCGCAAGGGCGCACTTATACATTCCCAAGGGAATGTGTGCGTCGCAATCTCGACCGATTGCGAGGAAGGCAAGGAGAGCAATGGCGATTTACCACCTCAGCACAAAAATTATCGGCAGAAGCACAGGGCGAACGGCGACAGCCGCCGCCGCGTATCGAGCCGGAATCAAAATCAAAGACACTCGTTCCGGTCTGGTCTTCGATTACACCCGTCGTCAGCATGTCGGGTGGCGGGCGATTGCCGCTCCCGACGATGCTCCCGCGTGGGCACTCGACCGAGCCAAGTTGTGGAATGCGGTTGAAGCGGCAGAAAAGCGGGGGGATGCTCAGTTGGCGAGAGAGGTTGAAATTTCATTGCCCCTGGAACTGTCGCACCTTGAACGCCTCGCCCTGATTGCGGAATTTGTTGAATCGCAATTTGTGAAGCGGGGCATGGTTGCCGACATCGCCGTTCACGACAACATCGGCAATCCCCATGTCCACTTACTCCTGACCATGCGGGAATTGAACGCTGATGGTTTCGGCAAGAAAATTCGTGAATGGAACGACAAGACCATGCTTGAAGGATGGCGGGAAGCGTGGGCAAGCCATTGCAACCGAGCCTTGGCGAAGTCAGGGCACCGTTCACGCATCGACCATCGGCGGTTGATTGACCAAGGAATAAGCCGCCAGCCAGAACGGCACAAAGGGGTAAATCGGCGGGCAAGGTTCGCCAAAGCCAACTCTCGGCGTGAAGCCATCAAACAGACTATCAATTCATCATGGGGGATAAAAATGGAGGAAGGATTCAGAAAACAGCAGGACAACAAACCCGGCAATACAAAACCAGCAACCCCTTGCGTGTTGCCGATACATACGGCGGCAAATCCATTTGAAACAGCTCAGGCATTGCCACAGGACAGCAGCTATCAAGCGAAGGTCAGAACCCATTTCGGGCAACGCCTGCATTCCATGCACTACGACGGCAAAAATCAGGCATTGGATATCCGCGTCAACGGTGGGAGCGTCCGCGACCACGGCGACCGCCTTACCCCGAAATTCGGGGGAATGCGGGATGAGGTGGAAACCATCATCGAGTTGGCTCAATTGAAAGGATGGAAATCCATCAAGGTGCAAGGCGGCGAGGAATTCCGGCGGAATCTCTGGAAATCAGCAGTTCGCCATGGATATCCGCCAGATGCGATTCAGGGCTACACGCCCACGGATGATGAATTGGCGTTATCCAAGAAGGAGGGAGAGGGCAAAACACGCGGAGAGGCAAGCCTTCCGGCTCCTTCCCCTTTCATAGCCGCTGCACTTCGTGCACGTCTCCGAAAGTGAAAGGCAGGGTTGGTTTTTCGTCCATTCACGGGTATCACAACCAACAGTGGAAAACTTTTTCTTTCCGTTGCTTCTTCATCTCATACGTTATTTTTTAGAAATAGCCTGTGAAGCTTGTGAATTCGAAGGATTTGAGAACGGTTCTCGAATCAAATGATTTATACACATTGAATAACAATGCGAAAAATGTAGAATTATCTCTGTCGTATGGAGTGTTTTTCGCCGCACAGGCGACTTAGAAATATCGGAGACTTCTCCACCTTCCCCGCTTATGTGGGGGTGTCTCCATACGACAGACAGAGCCGCCTTCGGGCGGTTTTGTTTTTTGATGCGGAGGCTGTTGGCGTTGTAGCCCTCGTTTCTGTTCTCTGCTCTATGGTTTGTCCATCGGAGTCAGGGTGATTGCGTTCGAAAGACGCAGCCCTAATCCTTCGAGGTCTTTTAGTTCGCACTCCCAGACCGTCAGGACTTTCCAATTTTGGGCGGAAAGCTCATTGAAAACTATCTGGTCTCGCTCAACATTCCGCCTGAGTTTTTCACGCCAGTAAACGACGTTTGTCTTCGGTTCTCGACTCCCTCGTTTGCAGTTATGCCCATGAAAAAAGCACCCGTGAACGAAAATTACCGTTCGATAACGAGGCAGGACAATGTCCGGCTTTCCCGCCAAGTCTTTGCGGTGGAGACGGAAGCGGAATCCAAGAAGATGCAGCAAGGAACGAACAGTCCGTTCTGGGCGAGTGTCTTTCGACTTTACCGCCCGCATGACGCGACTTCTCGTAGCCGCGTCATAAACATCTGACATCAGCGGGATGCCCGCTTCAACTCCGTCCATCCCGATTCGACGATTACCGCACCACCGCGTTTTAGTGTGGTCTTCCGCTCAACGTTAGCACCATTCATTCGTGCTTCGATATGAACTTCCGTAACATCGTCTGCATTGCCGCCAAATTCTTCAACCAGAGCGGAGGCAAGCCCTACTTCATGCAACTGCCAGACGGCGGGAGCTGTATTGTTCCGAGGGTCTGGAATGGTTCGGGGAAAAAGGTAGATGCAGGGAGGGGGAATCTTTTGCCCATTCAGTTCTATGCCTCGCCCTGTCGCCAATTTCGGACAGGGTCGCCCCGGTCCCCCACAAAGCTGGTCCCAGACAATGAGGGCATCGACGCGTTCCTTCTCGGCAATGATTTTCCCACCAAGGCGGGTGTGAACGCCCGACCAAAGATTGTGTTTTGGATCGGCTCCGGGATTTTGGCACAGAGACCAAATAACAAACTCGTCGGCATTTGCGGGACGCGTGTAAACCGTAGTGTTGTTTCCATCGAGGCATCCTTTTGCCTCGATGATGGAGACTTTCCCTCCATTCAAAACGACCTGATAGTCGTGCCTGTCGCCCGCTCCCGTAAAATCAAAATCTGTAATTCGCCCCGACAGTTTTAGCGTGCCGAGCATATCGGCAATGAACCCCTTTTTGTCCGACATTGAGGCGGCATTCGACCCACGAATCTTCTCAACAGCTGAACGGAAAATGCCAGCCTTCCAAAATGCATCATTCGTCAGACCGTGAGAGCCAATCGAGGGAGCTGCGGCTACTAACGCCTCAGCGTATGCCTCGATTCTCGCCGTCATCTCAGGCGAGATGCCACAAGGGATGGATTTAGTTTTATCGATTCGTTGCCGTGTCGCCATTACGCCACCGCCCGACGAACGACATTCGGAGCGACGGCAGGCTCAACGACATGGCGTGCAAGCCATGAAACAACGGGGACAGCTACACCATCACCCGCCAAATGGTAGGCATCATTGTAGCGAGCAGGCAAAACATATGAATCAGGAATACCCATGAGCCTCGCAGCCTCCCTTGGCGACAGAAGACGGCTACGAACCTTTTGCCCCTCGACGACGAGAATGATTTGACGACTGGAACCGCCTGCGGGCGTTCGCAAACAGCCTGCAACATCATCGAAGCGGACTTCCGCACGCTGACGCTTAACGCCATCTTCGTCGGCACGAGTTCGCTTGTAGATGGCTCCGACCTGTTTTGTCTTCGTTTTTTTCGCCGCCTTTACTTTGTCGGCGTTAATCGGAGTCATCATGGAAAGCAGTTTTTTCGTTTCGAACGCCGTGTGCCATTCAACGCCTGTCGGTTCGTCTTCAATTAGGTCGACAAGTCGCGTGGTTCGCTCGGCAGGTATCGGAAGGTCAAGCCACAACCAGCACTCGCGGGTAGCCGAGTCGAGAAGGTCATAAGCAGTTCCGAAGGCGTCGGGATGCCACTGAGAGACAGGGGCATCGCGGAGCAATTCGGCAGGCGGTTCAACTCCATTTGCAAAACCAATAATGAAAAGTCGGGGGCGAGACTGTGGGACGAACCTAGAAGCATCAATTACGACAGGAGCGTAACGATAACCGTCTTCCGCAAACGCACTACAAATCGCGGCTAAATCATGCCCTCCGTGGGATGTGATGGCTCCATAAACATTTTCGAGAATAACAATGCGAGGTTGGCGGTTCTCGGCACGCAGACCGCGAACAAGACGCCAGAACTCCCAGAACATCCCTGAGCGTTCACCTTTTAATCCGGCACCTGCCCCAGCAAGGGATAAATCCTGACAAGGGAAAGATGCCCAAGCCAAGTCGGCACGTCCTGACAAATCGGAGATTTTTACGCCTGCGATATCGCCAAGGTGTAGTTCACTAGCATCATCGAAGTTGCGGCGGTAAGTTTCAGCCTTGCGTTCGTCAATGTCATTTGCAAAAAGGCAATGCCACTCCGAGCCTAAACCTAGCCTCGCCATGCCCCCGCCTGCGAAGAACTCGTAAAAATTCATCGGTCTCTCGCTCATATGTTTTGTATAGGGCGAATGATAGTTCAAGCACGCCAATTAGTCGCCCCTTGGGAGACTTTATCGACACCTACCGTGATACCCTTTACCACTTCATTTAACGCATAGATAGCCGCAATTGGCTGCAGTAAGCCCAATCAATCAATATGGTTCGAATCATCTCCGCAAACCTCAACGGAATCAGGTCAGCCACAACGAAAGGCTTCTTTGAGTGGATGGCAACGACTAACGCCGATGTCGTTTGTGTACAGGAACTCAAAGCCCAATCGGCAGACCTCACCGACAACATGCGAAATCCCGCAGGCTACCGAGGCTTTTTCCACTACGCCGAAAAAAAGGGATATTCCGGCGTCGGCATCTACTGCCGCCGTGAACCTGACAAGGTCATTGAGGGCATCGGACACGCTGGGTTTGATGCGGAAGGGCGATATATCAGAGCCGATTTCGGCGACCTTTCAGTCATTTCTGTCTATGTCCCGTCAGGTTCATCGAGTCCTGAACGACAAGAGGCGAAATTTGAGTTTTTGGACGAATTTTTTCCCGTCATGGATGCCCTACGAGCCGAAGGACGGCAATTCATTGTTTGTGGTGATTGGAACATTGCTCACGCCCCTATCGATTTGAAGAACTGGAAGGGCAATCTGAAAAACAGTGGATTCCTGCCAGAAGAGCGGGCATGGCTCGACAAACTCTACGCAAGCGGCTGGGTTGATGTGTATAGAACGCTATACCCAGAGGCGAGCGATGCGGGGTATACGTGGTGGAGCAATCGCGGTGCCGCATACGCCAAAAATGTGGGTTGGCGGATAGATTTGCATGTCGCAACCGCTGAAATTGCTTCTGCTGCAAAGGAAAGCAGCATCTACAAGGTCGAAAAATTCAGCGACCATGCACCGCTAATCGTAGATTACGAATGTAGGTATTTTGAATGATTGACTATCAATTGGCCACCCCGGCGTTGGCCGCTACGGTACGCGGCGCAGCGGTATACAAAGGCGAGTGGTTTTCAGACCATGCGCCGCTGAGCATCGACTATGACTATTCGATTTAAATAGTCCGTACCATCCGGGATGCCCGTCCTGTTAGGTTTCACCGGCAGTACATCCCTGGATCTGCCAGTGGTCGCGCAATACGGAAAGCATGCCGACAATGGCGGGGTCATGTTCCTCAGATAGCCTGAAAACGAACGATAAATTGCTCTCGATGCTTCCATGAGGCCAGATCGCCACCTCTCCCTTCTCCGCAGCAATCAGGGCGAGATCTTCCCTCACCAAGCCCATGCCTAGACCGGAACGAACCAAATCGAGCATTGATGGAAGTTGGTCACATTCAACGACTTCGTTGGGCAATACACCCTGCTGCGCAAAAAGCAAACGCAGCAGCCGTGACACGTGAGAACGCTCGGGTGCTGCAATCCAGGGCAGTTCTGCAACCTCTCTCCAGCCAGCCTTTGCCAACTGTTTTCCGTAATCCGCCGGACCCACCGTGCAATACGTAATCGTTCGCAAAGGCTGCATGACAAAATCAGGATGATCGATTGACCCGATGTAAAAGCCGGCGTCAAACATTCCATTCTTGATTCCGTTCACAACGTCATCAGCTAGTACAAGCCGGGTTTTTATTTGCAGGAGGGGTAGCGACGCACGTAAGCCATAAAGCAGCCCACCTAGCTTGATAAAGTCTGAGTCATCAATAGTCGCAATCAGAATGCTTCCGGTAACTTCCCCCTTGATTTGCTTTGCCTTTCTTGCAAATCCCTCGAAGACGGACAAAACATGCTCTGCTTCAGCAAGAAGAATTTCTCCGGACCGGGTCAGCGTGATCCTCCCCGGCGCACGATCGAACAATGTAATCCCAATTTCCTGCTCAATCGCCTTGATATGCTGTGTAACCGCAGGTTGGGTAAGAAATAGGCGCTCCGCAGCACGCGTCAGATGGCCTAGTCGAGCAACCATGACAAACGAGCGAAGCTTGAGAATATCCATTCGACTTAGTCGTACACAGAGACTGATGACATCTCCGCAGACACAGGGAAAAGCCGCGACCGGGATGGGTCAAATCCGACAAGCACGGGTGTTCCAGACGGCGTAACGGAAGAGCAAGTGAAATGTGCCTGGTTGACGCTGATACTGACCGACCCGATGTCAATCTGATAGCGCACCACCTCCCCAAGGAACTCGCTGCTCCTGATTGTTCCCTCCAGCCACAGGTATCTTCCGTCGCGAAAACTATCAATCGGAGCGATATGAAGAGCATGTGGCCGAATGCTCAGTACTGACGGCCCTTCCGATGGCGCATCACGTGAGATCGGCCAACGATGATGCCCGATGTCGTGTGAAAAAAATTCAATGAGTTGGCTTTCTATGTGCTTCACGTTTCCCGGAAGAAAGTTGGTAACGCCAACGAACCGTGCAACTTCCATCGAGTTGGGGAAATCGTAAATGGCCGCCGGGGTGCCGACTTGCTGTATGGTGCCATGAGCCACCACTGCAACGCGATCCGCGATACTCAGCGCATCCTCCTGGTCATGCGTGACCAGGATCGAAGTAATGCCTAGTTTGCGCTGTAGCAAATACAAATCATGACGCATCTGCACCCTAAGCTCGTACTCAAGATTGGAAAACGGATCATCAAGGAGCAACAGCCGGGGCTCGCTAACCAGTGCGCGAGCCAACGCCACCCGTTGTTGCTGCCCGACCGACAAACAGTCGGGGCGAAAATCGCGGGTCTCAGCAATATCGAGCATTTTAAGAATTTTATCTACTCGCTTTTCCAGCTCAGTTCCGTTTCTGTGGTGTTCAGCGACGCCGAATGCCACATTTTCGAATACTGACATATGGGGCCAGAGGGAAAAATTCTGGAAAACCATGCCGACATCCCTCTGTGCGGGAGGTATGTCAAACACATCCGTTTTATTGATTCGAATAGACCCCGCCGAAGGTCGTTCAAGACCGGCGAGCAGTCGAAGCAATGTTGTTTTTCCAGAGCCTGACGGCCCTAACACCGCAAACAACTCCCCGGCCTCAATGCAAAGATTAATGTTACGCAGCACAGGCTTTGCACCGTAGGAAAAATCAAGATTGCGAACTTCAATCGTTACTCTGTTCATTTCACATCTCACTACCGTTTAGCTTCCCGTGAAGACGAATTTTCTGAAACTGGATACCGTTTTCCAATCTCGGCGAATCAGAACTAAAAGTGTAAACAAGGATAGGGTAACGAGAGCAATGGACAAAATAGCCAGCGCCGACCCAGCGCCTCTTCCTGTTGTCGATTGCATATTCAAATAGATGCTGTAACTGACCGGTGCATTGGTTTCGCTAGGGATGAGGAGCATTGCCGACGAAAGATCAACCGCTGCCAAACCAAAGCAGAGCAAGAATGCAACAAACAGACCGACAGTCATCATCGGCAGAACAATTTTTATAAAGATTCTGAAGCGGTTGCGGCCTGAGATGTTTGCCGCTTCCACGTAACTGGCGGGGATGCCCTGAAGGGTGATACTACAAGCTCGAATCGCGAAAGGTAAACCTCGCACGGAGAAGGCCATGGGGAGTAGAAACCAGCTTGCGTCAATCGCTTGATTGATGAGTGGCACTTCAATTCCACGGAAAAACTGTAGATAGGCAATCGCCAATGCCACGCCCGGCACACTCAACAGTCCGGTCGCTCCCCACGTGAGCCATCTCTTCCAGACGGGGGGGGCACAGTCAATCGCATACGCCATCACCAAACCGACAACGACATCGAGCACAGCAGCAAATCCACAATAGGCCAGCGTGTTGATAAAACTACCTCGTTCAGAATGTATGGCCGTCAGGTAATGACTTAGGACATACGACTCTGGCAAAAGGGTATAGCTCCAGATCCGGGCAATCGAGGTCAGGGCCACCCCAGCGTAAGCGGTGGCGTAAAGCATCAATATGCCGCCGAGAAACGTAATGCCCACGATCATCTGTTGTTTAGAAAGTAATACAGACGCACTCACGGAAGATGCATTCCGAAAAGCCACATGCTGTCGGACGAAGCGAATCGATGCAAACCAGGCAAGCCCTGAGATTACAACCATTAGGGTCGCGATCAGCGAGGAGAGAGGATCCTGGGAACCATAGGCTGATACCCTGAGAAAAGCTTGCGGCGCGAGCAAATTTGTAACACCAAGCGAAAGCGGCGTCGCCAGATCGTCCAATGTTTTGAGAAAAGTAATTGACATGCCGAACGCCAGTCCAGGCATGCCTAGCGGTAGAAAAACCCGAGTCATCAAACGGAACCAACCGCTCCCCAGACTGGCCGCTTCTTTAGCCTGCTGGTTATAGGCGCTGGTTGTCATGGTCAGGGTCATCAATACCAACGGAAAATAATGCATCGCCTCAATCAACATTACGCTTGGCAAGCCCAAAATTGCAGGATCCAAATCGCAGTACGACTGAAACAACATGCCCAGCGCCCCGCCCCTGCCGAAAAAAATTTGCAGTGAGAGGGCGAGAACAAATGGTGGCACAAACAAGGGCAGGAAACCGCATAACTCGATGAAAACCGACGGGCGAACATGGTATCGCCAGAGAACCATGGCGATTGGAAGCGCTGCAACAGCCGACAGAACGGCCGCTCCAGCAGCAACGCCCAGGCTATTTAGCAGACTCTCCACATATACCGGATTTGCAAGCAAGAGCTTGATGTGATCCGCTACAAATTTCCCCTCATTATTGGTGAGGCCCTGAAGAATCATAGTGCCAACGGGCAGTACGAGAAATGTCAGTAGATAGATCGCCAAAAATGCGAAAAGCACTGGAGGTTTTCCGAATGACCATCCTGATCTAAATCGCACCGTTTGTCCCTTGTCAAAATTCTGACCCCGACACAGTTCGTGTCAGCCTCCAGCCGCTACAGACCGAGGCTTATGAAACCGCTAGAAGTCTCAGCTACTGCATCATGGCTAAGGCCTGCTCCACCAGTTTCTTGGCAGAGACATAATTCTTGCTCGTCTGACGCGCCCATTCGGCTTCACGCGCTGCAATTGCCGCAATATGAGCCCTGGTTTGCAACTGCGGAGATGTGGTGAGTTCATCTTTTTCTGAAACAGGCGGCCGATATATCAACGCTCGCGCCTTATCGATCAACACACCTGCTTCTGCATGAGGACGTTTTATCAACAGACGCTCTGCGCTTTGAATTGCCTTTGTTACGTCCACCAGTTCTCGGTGCCTAAAGGTGACAACCTGGTTGAAAATGGCGTTCACCACCAGATGGCGAGCTTCCGAGATATCCGGATTGTAGGTTGAGGGGTGTTTCTTGATGACGTCGAAAAGATCAGGGTAATCGGCCGGTCTGTCTGTGCTTGCGTAAATCTCAGGAAGTACAGGCAAGCGACTTATTTCCGATCTGAGCAGCAAGCTTTGCCCTTCTTTTGATAAAGCGAAGGTAATGAATTTCAGGCCTCCCTCCGAGTTCCTGGCGCCTGTAACAAGACCAATGCTTGCAGGCGTTATGGCGCTTGGCCAGGCATAAGTAAAATCAACAGGAAATCCGGAGTACTTCCCTGAGAGTGCTAGAAAATCAACCACCAGACCGACTCCGAAGCGTCCGCTCGTGATGCTGTTCGGAACATCAAAGCTGCGGTCGGTAATCGTGGCGCAGTTTCCTGCGATCTGAATAATCAATGACCAGCCATTCTCCCATCCAGCACCTTGCAGTATGGATTCAACGATCAGGTGAGTGGTCCCCGAACGCGAGGGAGAGGACATGACGACGTGCCCGAAGAGCTCGGGTTTGACGAGGTCGCTCCATGTCCCAGGTGGCGAAATCGTTCGTGCGGAGAGGTAACGAGTATTCCACATGATGCCGTAGCCTGAAAGCGCCTGACCTTTATAAAATCCATCAGGGTCATCGATATTTAGGCTGCCAATTTTTGAAGGAATACTCGGGTTGCCTTGGCTCCCAATCGTCTGGAGAAGGCCGTGTCGAAGCAAGGCACGAAAACTGTCGGGGGAAGAACTCCAAAAAACGTCCGGCCTTGAGCCGGGGGTTCGATCCGTTAGAAAAGGAATGATGTTTGTCCCTGGGAAATTGACAAACTCTAACCGGTATTGCGGGTTACGCTCATCAAAGGCTTTTTTGTAAGCGACCAATACTTCTTTTGGAAACGATGAAGCAACAACAATACTTTCTAATGCCAGAACATCAGCAGAAAAAATCACGAGTAAAGCAAGGGAAAAGAAGTGCGCTAGGCGATCCATTGGCCGAAACCAACCCCTTCCCACAGACAAAAAGGCACTAAGAGCCAAGCCAATACTTGCACGCTTTAAGCCGCAAACGCTTGAAAAACAGCGCGACGTATCCGGCGTCACGCTGCACTTTCACTTTATTACGCATCACTAAAAATGTGACATCAAAACCCCGGAATTCGCCTCGCCGCCTTTAGTCAACTGGATACCAATGAGGGTGTGGGAAATTGAGCCCGATACTTTGACCTACGGCCGGTCCTGGAACACGACGGGTCTTCTGCACGCGAACTTCGGTTTCGCCAACCATTACCCGGTAATCGATGGTCTCGCCCAGGTAGGCTTTGCTGATCACGTGGCCGCGCACACCGCCCTCGCCGACAAAATCGATTTCTGTAGGTCGTGCAGCGAGTAATCCGCGGCCAGAGGCGATGATTTCGGTCGACGGTGCAATACCATTCGGCCATGCGTAATCATTGCCGGCGATCTGCATGCCGGATGGCGTTAGCCCCGCCTTCAGGAAGCACGACAACCCAATGAACTCGAAGACAAAGCGATTTGCGGGCGATCCATAAACCTCAAGCGGCGTGCCGACCTGCTGAACCACACCAGCACGCATAACTAGAATACGATCCGACAAAGCCATCGCTTCCGATTGGTCGTGTGTGACATAAAGAATCGAGAAACCAAAGCGGCGTTGCAGATCCTTGATCTCGAAACGCATTTCTTCACGGAAATGCGGGTCGAGGCTGGACAGGGGTTCGTCAAGCAACATCACGTCTGGTCGGATGGCCAGCGCACGCGCCAAAGCCACCCGCTGTTTGCCACCGCCCGAGAGGTCGTCCGGACTGCCGGCGGCGAACTGGAGAAGATTGGTGTGCTTCAGGGCTTCTTCAGTGCGCGCGATAATTTCCGCCTTGGGTAACTTGCGAATCCGCAAGGGGAAGGCAACGTTCTCAAAAACTGAAAGATGTGGCCACACAGCGAAGGCTTGGAAAACCATGCCGAAATTGCGCTGTTCAGGAGGTAAATAATACTTTTCTCGCTTGGAGGACAACAAAGTTTCACCCGCTCGAATTTCACCGTCGTCAAGGTCTTCAAAGCCGGCGACCATGCGTAAGGTGGTGGTCTTACCACAACCGGAAGGGCCGAGCATGGCCACGCATTCCCCTTTCGCGATCTGAAGATCCAAGCGATCCACCGCCGTGACACTACCAAATCGTTTCGTGACCTGATTAAGTTCGATATAAGCCATTACCGTACTCCCTAAGAATTGTTCTTGCTGGTGACCAGGCGTTTAATCAGTAATTCGCCTAGCACGATGATGATCAGGGCGATTCCGGCAAGTGCAGCTGAATACACGGTTTCACCATCTTCATTGAGCGTGTAGATCGCCACGCCGATAGTGCGCGTGGTTGGGCCGTAGAGGAGTACCGAAACGGTCAGTTCACGCAGGGCCGGCAAGAAAATTAGAAAGAAGGCCGCAATCATCCCCGGCCGTACCAGCGGCACGACAATATCCCTGAGGGCCTGCCCCATCGTTGCCCCGGAAGCGCGTGCGGCTTCGACCAGAGAGTCATGCACCTGTTCCAGCGCCGCCGAGTTCGCCTTGAGCGAGAAGGCCATATAGCGGGCGATGTAGGCGAGCAAAATAATCCACACGGTGTTGTAGATATTGATCCCGAACTTGCCGCTCCAGGCGAGGATGACGCCAAGTGCAATCACCGATCCCGGCACCGAAAACGGAAGCATGCCGAGGAACTCAAGGATACCCTTGCCGCGCACCTTCATTTTGACGATCACGTAGGAGATGATCACGCCGGCAAACATGGTGATCAACGCCGAAGACAAGCCTAGGCTAATGCTGTTCCAGATGGCGTCACGCGTGAGATCCCATTCGAACAGAATATGGTTGTAATTTGCAAAAGTCAGATTTTCAGAGACGAACGGCAAGCCATACGTCTTAAGCCCGCCGACCATGAAGATGGTCGCCGTTGGCAGAACGATGGTAAAGCCGATATAGGCCAGGCAGAAAATAAAGAGCGGAACTCGCAAGCCCCGCAGTTTAAGTTCAGCGGGGCGAAAACTTTTGCCGGCGATGATCTGGTAACGCCCCTTGCTCAGGACACGATTTTGCAGCCAGAGAATGATAGCGGCGGTGATAACCAGTACGGTAGCCAGCACGGTGGCCGTCCGAATCGAGGCAAAACTGCCCGCGCTCTGGTGAATTTTTTCGTAGATCAGTGTCGGAATATTGTATATGCCCGTCTCGATCCCCAGTACGGCTACCGTACCGAAGTGTGCCATCGAGTAGAGCATGATCAGCAAGGCACCGGAAAGAATAGACGGCAGCACCAGCGGGATGGTGATTTTTCGCGTAATGGTGAACAGATCAGCGCCGGAAATCCGCGCTGATTCCTCAAGCGTTGGATCCATGCGCTCCAGCGCACCACTGACCTGGATGAAAACAAAGGGGAAGAGATACATCGTCTCAACCAGAATAATCCCGGCGTAGGTGTAGATGTCAAAGATCGGGTTGTCGAAACCAAGTACGTCCATGAAAAAACGGTTGATATAGCCAGCACGCGGCGAGAGCAGCATCTTCCAGGCCAGCGCGCCAATGAATGCTGGCAGCATGAAAGGCACCAGAAACAGCAGCTTCATCGTCTTCTTGAAAGGCAGGTCGGTACGTGTAACCAGCCACGCGAAGAAGGTACCCACGATGGTTCCGGTGATGGTGACGCCGACCGACAGAACCAGCGAATTCCACAAGGCCATATAGGTCTCAGGGTGGCGCAACACTTTAACAACATCGGTCACATTGAAGTGTCCATCAACCCAGAAGGCGTTGAAGAAAATCAGCAGCATGGGTACGGCAACAACAATGACCAAAACGGCCACGGAAAGGCCGAACAATAATTCGGGGGTACCGAAACGCGACTCTGTTTTTGTACTCATAATTTATACCCTCTCCCCAACGATAATATCGCCTTCAAACCATTGCACTGTGGCTAGCCCAACGCGGCAGTTGTCCCCTTCGACAAAGAGCAGATCTCGATCAAGGCATTCATGGCTCGGCAGTGCCGCACGAACCAAGGTGCCGGCGATATCGATTAAATAGTCGACCTGTGCGCCGAGGAAGCTGGCACGACGGATGATGCCGGGCAAACCAGGATGCCCCGAACTGTCGCGTGCCAGCATTACGTCGCTTGGACGAAAACCAGCAGTGAATTTGCCACCCGCCTTGTCTGGGGTCGGGCCGACCCAGGCCGTGGACGAGCCGCCAATGAAAAGGTCTCTCCCCTCGCGCCTGACCGGAAGAAAGTTGGCAATGCCCAGAAAACGGAAGACAAAGTCGTCGGCGGGGTGCTCGTAGACCTCCTCAGGAGCGCCGATTTGCCGCAAGATGCCGCGTTCATCCATGACGGCGACACGGTCGGCGATAGCCAGTGCAATTTCCTGATCGTGCGTGACATAGAGAATCGTAATGCCAAGCTTTTTTTGCAGCGCTTTGATCTCGAAGCGCATCTCCTCGCGCAGATTGGCATCGAGATTATTCAGCGGCTCGTCAAGCAGCAGGAGTCGCGGTTCCGAAACCAACGCTCGCGCCAGCGCCACACGCTGCTGCTGGCCGCCCGAGAGCTGCGAAGGCAGACGTTGTTCGAGTCCGTCCAGTCCGACCAGACCGACAGCACGCATGGTTCGTTCACGCAGCGATACCGCTTCCGTTCCCGCCAGTTTGAGCGGGTAGGCAACGTTATCGAATACGCTCATGTGCGGCCACACGGCGTAATCCTGAAAGACCATGCCGAGACCACGCTTGTCAGGGGGTACCATCTGCCCCGTCGCCGCATTCGCGACAAATTCACCACCGATCGAGATGGTGCCGCTATCCGGTGTTTCAAATCCGGCAATTAGCCGCATTAAAACTGTCTTGCCACATCCGGACGGGCCAAGCAGTGTGAAGCACTCGCCATCATTGATGTCCAGTGACAGGTCGGCCAAAATCGACCGCCCCGCGTACTGTTTGCTTACGCCTTTAATTTGAATATTAGCCATGATTAATTACATCACTTCTGCATGATGTCAGTGAATTTCTTGATGGTCGCTTCTTTCTCCGCCATGATCGACTGATAGTCAATCAGCATGGCGCGTTTCATCGCATCTTGAACTGACGGAAGTTTGTAGCGTTCGGGCACCTTGACATCGGTACGAACTGGCAGCGTCCCTTCATTGGCAATAATCGTTTGCCCCTCCTTCGAGAGAACAAAGTCTACGAACTTCTTCGCTGCATCGACGTTGGGGCTGTTGCGGAAGATCGCGATGGGGCTGGGAATAACCAGCATTTCGGGCGGATAAACCAGCGCCAGTGTGGCG
>NZ_JAPUVO010000078.1 GCF_029255185.1 Propionivibrio sp. | reverse complement strand
GAGAACATCGTTTTCTCCGGCCAGGCCGTACAAGGTGTCACTCCCGGCCGTTCCATTGAACACCAGGCCCGCCGTGTGCAGGGCCGTCCGATCCCAGACCGTGCCGTCGGCAAAGGTCAATTGCTCGATGCGGTTGTTCGGTGAGCTATACCAGCCGGCAACCGTGAGCTGGTCGCCGGCGTTGGCAAACTTGAGCACCAGGTCGGTGGTGTTGCGCGTGACCGTCACGTCTGCCGGGGCAATTCCCGCACCCAGCACAATACGGTCGGTCCCCGTGTCCAGGGCGCTTTGATTGTTGTAGGCCACCTCGTTAATGGTGTCCGCACCGTCACCCAGGTTATAGCGGTAGGTGTCTGAGCCGCCGCTTCCCCAAAGTTGATCCGTCCCGGCGCCGCCTTCCAGGATGTTGGCTGTTCCGCTTTCTGTGTAGCCCATGCCGTTGTGGTAATAGCTGTTGTAGTCGCCGGCCAGCAGCACGTCATTACCGGCACCCCCCTTTACGGTGTCGCTGCCGCCATTACCGATCAAGAGGTCATCACCATTGCCGCCGAGCAGGGTATCGTTCTCTCCGGCCAGGCCGTACAAGGTATCACTCCCGGCCGTGCCATTCTGCACCAAACCCGCCGTGTGCAGGGTTGTTCGATCCCAGACCGTGCCGTCGGCAAAGATCAATTGCTCGATGCGGTTGTTCGGCGAGCCATACCAGCCGGCAACCGTGAGCTGGTCGCCGGCGTTGGCAAACTTGAGCACCAGGTCGGTGTTGCTGCGCGTGACCGTCACGTCCGCCGGGGCGATTCCCGCACCCAGCACGATACGATCGGTCCCCGTGTCCAGGGCGCTTTGACTGTTGTAGGCCACCTCGTTGATGGTGTCCGCACCGTCACCCAGGTTATAGCGGTAGGTGTCCGAACCGCCGCTACCCCAGAGTTGGTCCGTCCCGGTGCCGCCTTCCAGGATGTTGCTCGTTCCTGTTTCCGTGTAGCCCATGCCGGCATGGTAATAGGTGCTGTAATCGCCGGCCAGAAGAACGTCATTACCGGCACCGCCCAGAACGGTGTCGCTGCCGCTGCTAGCAATCAAGAGGTCGTCGCCATCACCGCCGCTGAGGATGTCGGCTCCGGCACCCCCATTCAGCACATTATTTCCACTGTTGCCATTGATCGTGTTGGCGAGTCCATTACCGGTACCGTTGATGGCCGCCACTCCCGTCAGTGTCAGGTTTTCGAGGTTGGCGCCCAATGCATAGTCAATCGCCGAGACCACGGTATCGACACCTTCGCCCGTATTTTCGGTCACGACATCGCCCATGTTGTCCACCGCATAGGTGTCGTTACCCGTTCCGCCAGCCATCACATCTGCGCCTGCGCCTCCGTCAAGGGTGTCGGTTCCGGCACCGCCGGAAAGCACGTTGACGCCGGAGTTGCCGATCAATCTGTTGTCACTGGCGTTACCGGTGGCGTTGAGGTTCGCAGCGCCATTGAGCACCACGTTTTCCACACTCGGGCGCGACACCAGATCGAAACTGATCGTTGACAGCACCGTATCGTTGCCCTCGCCCGCGAGTTCGGTCACCACGTCATTCACGTTGTCGACCACATAGACATCGTCGCCCGTTCCGCCAATCAGCGTATCCGCACCGACGCCTCCGTCCAGCACGTCACTGCCGGCACCGCCGCTGAGTGTATTAGCGCTTGAATTGCCGGTGAGGGCGTTGTCCAGTACATTGCCGACGCCGGATGTGGCGCCCATGGCCAGTACGAGATTCTCGACGTTCTCGCCCAAGCTGGTGTTCACCGTCGAATAGACGGTGTCGACACCTTCGCTGGCATTTTCGGTCACGACATCGCCGACGTTATCCACAAGATAGATATCGTCACCCGCTCCGCCGGCCATGACGTCCGCGCCATCCGCACCATCGATGATATTGTCGCCAGCGTTACCCGTCAGCGTGTTAGCCAGCATATTTCCGGTGGCGTTAATCGAAGCCGTGCCTGTTAGCGTGAGCTTCTCGATGTTGTTGCCCAAGGTGTAAGAGAGCGAGGATTGCACGGTATCCGCGCCTTCTCCCACATATTCGATGACCGTATCGGCCTGGCTGTCGACGACATAGATATCGTCACCGGCGCCGCCGAGCAGGGTATCGACACCGCCCTTGCCGTCGAGAATGTTGTCCGCTGTATTGCCGACGATACGGTTGGCCGCGTCGTTACCCGTGCCGTTAATCGCGGTCGTGCCAGTGAGGACGAGATTCTCCGCGTTGGCCGGCAGAGCATAACTGACGCTCGATTTCACCGTATCGAAGCCGCCATCTGGAAGTTCATTCACCGTATCGCCCGCGTTGTCGACGATATAGGTGTCCACGCCCGTGCGCCCGCTCATGGCATCAGCGCCGGCACCGCCGTCGAGCGTGTTGCCACCGGCATCTCCGGTCAGCGTGTCACTAGCGGCGCCGCCAAACACCAGGCCCGGCGTCGTGGCGAACTTGAAGTGGCTGGCGGCAAGGGCACTGGGGGTCACGCCTTTCAAATTGACGGTCAGGCTGTTGCTGCCGCTCGCTGCAAAAACACGGGTATAGATCGTGCCGTTCATGTTGGCGGCTTGCGACAGGGTGAGATCAGAAAACCCTCGTATCCAGGGCATTGCGGTGAGGTCGATCAGCTCGCCAGCCTGATTCACATCGAAGTCGGCGATCAGGTTCGACACGGTGACCAGGTTGCCGATCACTGCGACACCGCTGTTGCCGCCGCCATTGGCAGTCACCTTGAAGATGTCCGCCCCGGCGCCACCAATTCGGGTGCCTGAATAATCCGTTCCACCGGTCAAATCCGCTCGTCCCAAATCGCCTTCAAGCATAATCAGGTCGTTGCCGGCGCCGCCGTTCAAGTAATCTTCGCCGCTGCCGCCGATCAGCACATCATTGCCGACCTCGCCCCGGAGAGTATCGTTGCCGCTGCCACCGCGTAGCAGGTCGTCACCCGCGCCACCATAGAGCGTATCGCTCCCGGCGCCACCTTCCAGCCAGTCCGCACCGGGAACCGGCGTGGAGCCTGGGTAGTCGCCCCAGATCGCGTCACTGCCATCGCCGCCATCGATCAGGTCGTTGGTGGTCACGCCGCCGATCACATCGTCACCGCCCAGTGCGAAGGCAACCAGATCACCGTAGGTGCCAGGCAGCAGGGTATTCTGGACCCCGGAATCACCCGACCAGATTCCCGGGTTGCTGGTGTAAGTGGCGAAACTATCGAGCATCGCCGTATCGCTGAAGAAGCCGAAGTTCTGCTCGCTGATCCCTGTCGGCGCGATGTTTTGCAGCAGCACGCTCTGCCCGTCGCCAAGGTTCAGTCGGGTATTCGCGCCTTCTTGCGTCACCGCGACCTGCGTAAAGTCGCTCACGTTGTCAAAGCCAACCAACAGGATTTTTTCGCCCGCTGTGCCGGGGCTAAAGTCGGTGATCGTATCGGTGCTCCCCGCCGCCTTGCGAATCACGAAGTGGTCGTAGCCGGCGCCGCCCGTCAATAGGTCATTGCCCTGGCCGCCATCGAGCAGGTCCATATTGGCGCCACCGCTAAGCGCGTCGTCACCACGCCCGCCTTCCAGGCGGTTCGACTGCGCGTTACCGATCAGCGTGTCCGTCCCATCGCCGCCAAACGCATGCTCGATATCGCCGTTGAGCACCAGGCTGCGCCCGGCGATGGTGCTGGTTGTGCCGTTGTTAAGGTTGATCGTCGAGCCGGAGGACACCGCCGTCGCGTTGATGATGTCGCCGCCGCCGTTGCTGTCGGTCAGCGTGGCCCGGCTGGCGCCCGGCGCGGCAGAAAACTCGTCGGTGTAGAAATACTGGTTGTTGCCGGTCGCCGAGATCAGCGGCGCCTCGCCAGCCGTATCGAGGCCCGCAATCGTCTCGCTCAAATCGCTGCCATAGACATCGACTTTCCAGCCGTTAAGCGTCCCCGTTCCGCGGCCAGAGCGGTCGGTGATGCGCAGTTGCCAGTTGCCCTGGGCGTTCTCGCCGTAGTCGTGTGTGGTGTCGAGCGCAAAGGTTAGCTGCCCGCTGCCGACGTCGCCGCCGGGGTTGGTCGCGCTGGTGCCGGGGTTGGCGATTAATTTGCTGACGGTGCCTGTCGGCGCGATCAGTTCGACGGTGAGATCGCCCCAATTCGAATGCGTGACGTCGAGGCTGATGGTCGCATGCTCGGCGCGCAGGCCGGCGCCAATCGCCAGCGTGCGCGTGATCGTCGCACCGTCGCCGATGGCGATGCCAAGATTCGCCTCGCCATTCATGCTGCCTTCGCCGGCGCCGAGGTGGCGTTCGTTGTACGACGTGCGCGTGCTGACCCAGCTCTCCGCCAGGCGAACCGCGGCGCGCGCGTCGACGTCGCCGAAGCCATAATCGTGGCTGGTATGCATTCCGCCGCCATTCCAGTTGATCGCGGCATTCCATACCGTATCGGTATTCGGATCATTGACCTTGCGCGCCGTGATCGCCAGGATCTGCTGGACGTCGCGCCAGCCCAGGCCCGGGTTGGCTTCGAGCATCAGCGCGACGATTCCCGAGACGATCGGCGCGGCGAAGCTGGTGCCCTGCGTCGTCGCCGTGTCCGCGCCGAAGATCGTACCGTCGTCGGCGATCAGGATCTGCGAGGTGCTGGCGACATTGCTGCCGGGCGCCGAGACGAGGATGCTCGCCCCGGGATTTGAGAACGGTGCCTGGCCGATGGCCAGCGTCGAGATGTCGCCCTGGGCGTTGATCGCGCCAGTGGTGATCACGGCGCGGTTAGCGGTCAGCGCGTTGGCGTTGGTATTGCCACCGTTTTGCCGGTCATTACCGCCGGCCATGACGATGGCGGTGCCAAGGCCATTGCGGCCCTGGCTGACGGCATCGAGAATGCCCTGTTCGAGCAGGCCGACCGGGGTGACCTTGATGTCGAAGTCGACGGTGCTGCCCCAACTGTTATTGACCACGTCGTAGTTCTTGAACTGCGCCAGCGCGTTGACGATTTCGGCGCTCAGGGCGCCCACTTCCAGCCCGCTGCCCTGGATGTAGTGGCCCGAGAGCTTGGCGTCGTAGGCGACGCCGACCGCGCCTTCGCCATTCCTGGCTGCGCTCATCACCCCGGCGACCAATGTGGCGTGCTCGCTGAAGGTCTGCGGGATGGCGCCGCTGGCGTCGCTGATCCAACTCAAATCGACGTTGCCCTGCAGGTCGGCGTTTCTGTAGTTAAAAACTTGCGGCCCGGTGGCGAACGGCATCCCGGGCTCGAACTGGGCGATCGTCACCCCCTTGCCGGTATAGCCCTGGCCGTAGGCATCCTTCCACACCGGCAGAACATTGACATCATTGAGGTACCACTGCTCGGTAAACAGCGCGTCGGTCGGCATTTCCGGCGTTCTGATAAAAACTTGCCCGCGCATCTCGGCAGCGTTGGTGGTCCCGGCGGTGAAGGCGGTAGCGCCCGGGCTGCCGTCGGCGTCGGCGACTTTGTATTTGAAGCTCATGACGCCGGTGTAGGCCGGGTCGGGGGTGAATTGCAGTTCGCCGCCGGCAGTCAGCGTCGGGGTCCATTCCTGGCTGGTGGCATTCCAGGCACCGACGATGCTGCCGCCCTTGAGGTCCGAAATCGTCGTGATGTGCAGCGCGTCGCCCTGCCAGTCACGGTCGTTGGCCAAGAGGTCGGCAACTTTGATGAGTTTCATCCCCGTGCGGTTGGCGATGGTGATGACGTCCTTGACCGGCATCGGGTTATCCAGGGTGATGTCGACGGCGGAGAGGTCGGCGAAGTTGAGCTTCTCGATATTGCTGAGCATGTCGGCGCCGTCGCGCCCGGCGCG
>NZ_JAPUVO010000077.1 GCF_029255185.1 Propionivibrio sp. | reverse complement strand
CGTCGAGATGGTTATGCCGGGCGACAACATTCAGATGACGGTAAAGCTGATTGTGCCGATCGCCATGGAAGACGGTCTGCGTTTCGCCATCCGTGAAGGCGGTCGTACCGTCGGCGCCGGTGTCGTCGCCAAGATCATCGAGTAATTTATAACTTCTTCGGGGCTGACTGCTCTGCCCAATCGCTCTTTGGAATACACCATGCAAAGCCAAAAAATCCGCATCCGCCTGAAAGCCTTTGATTATCGTCTCATCGATCAGTCAGCACAGGAAATTGTTGAAACTGCCAAGCGTACCGGCGCCGTTGTGCGCGGTCCGGTGCCGCTGCCGACGCGTATCCAACGCTTTGACGTCCTGCGTTCGCCGCACGTTAACAAGACGTCGCGCGACCAGTTTGAGATTCGTACCCATTTACGTTTGATGGACATCATCGACCCAACGGACAAGACCGTAGACGCGCTGATGAAACTCGACCTGCCAGCAGGCGTTGATGTTGAAATTAAGTTGCAGTAAGCGAGTATAAGCGGCTATAATCGCCGCCTTTCCCCGGGTAGCGCCCTTGGCGTTGCCCATTTTGACTAGTAGCGCTCGCCGGCCAATCGTAGCCGGCTAGAGGAGAATAACCATGAGTCTAGGCCTTGTTGGGCGCAAGGTCGGCATGACGCGCATTTTTACCGATGACGGTACTTCCGTTCCGGTTACAGTGCTAGATGTGTCGAACAATCGTGTCGCCCAGATCAAAACGCCTGAAATCGACGGCTATGCTGCGGTTCAGGTAGCATTTGGCAAGCGTCGCCCCTCGCGTGTCAATAAGTCCTTGGCGGGGCACCTCGCCAAGGCTGGCGTCGAGGCAGGCAATCTGCTTAAGGAGTTCCCGGTTTCCGCTGAGGCTCTCGCCGCCCTCAAACCTGGTGATCACATCAGCGCATCCATTTTCGCTGTCGGTCAGAAGGTTGATGTTACCGGTCATACGATTGGCAAAGGTTTTTCCGGCGCCATTAAACGCCACCACTTCAAATCGCAACGCGCCTCACACGGCAATTCCGTGTCGCACAACGCACCGGGTTCGATTGGTATGAACCAGGATCCGGGCCGGGTTTTTCCGGGCAAGCGCATGGCAGGTCATCTCGGTGATGTTCAGCGCACCCAGCAAAACCTTGAGGTCATTCGCATTGATCTTGAGCGTCAGTTGTTGTTGGTCAAGGGCGCGGTTCCCGGCTCCAAGGGGTCGGATTTGATCGTGCATCCGGCAGTCAAGGCGGGGGCATAATGGAACTCAAACTGATTAACGAACAAGGCCAGGAAGCAAGCCGCTTGCAGGCCTCTGATGTGTTGTTCGGCCGCGAATACAATGAATCGCTGATTCATCAGGTCGTTGTTGCCTACCAGGCCAACGCCCGCAGTGGTAATCGCGCCCAGAAGGACCGTGAGCAGGTCAAGCATTCGACGGCCAAGCCGTTCCGCCAGAAGGGTACGGGTCGTGCCCGTGCTGGTATGACTTCCTCGCCGTTGTGGCGTGGCGGCGGTCGGATTTTCCCGAATTCGCCGGATGAGAATTTCTCACAGAAACTGAACAAGAAAATGTACCGCGCTGGCATGGCGTCGATCCTTTCGCAGCTCGCTCGCGAAGATCGTCTGGCTGTGGTAGACAGCATTGCTGTCGAGGCGCCAAAGACAAAACTTTTTGCGCAAAAGATCAAGAGCATGGGCTACGACTCAGTGCTGGTCATCATTGACGGCCTTGATGAGAACGTTTTCCTGGCCTCGCGTAACCTGCCCAATGTGCTAGTTCTGGAAGTCAATGAAGCCGACCCAGTGTCGCTAATCCGCTTCCCGAAGGTGCTGATGACCAAGAGCGCCCTGGCCAAGTTCGAGGAGATCCTGGGATGAACCAACAACGCTTAATGCAAGTACTGCTTGCCCCGCAGATCTCCGAGAAAGCGACCTATGTGGCCGACAAGAACAATCAGGTGGTGTTTCGTGTCGCTTCCGATGCGAGCAAGCCTGAAGTGAAGGCAGCGGTCGAGTTGCTGTTCAAGGTTGGTGTCGAGTCGGTACAGATCGCCAACGTCAAGGGTAAGCAAAAGAAATTCGGACGGTTTATGGGTAGTCGTAAGAACTGGAAAAAGGCCTATGTTTGCCTGAAGCCAGGTCAGGAAATTAATTTTGTTGATGGAGGTGTTGCGTAATGGCACTCGTCAAAGTCAAACCAACATCGCCTGGCCGACGGGCTGTAGTCAAGGTTGTCAATCCGGATCTGCACAAGGGTAAGCCCTTCGCCGCACTGGTTGAGTCGCAGTCCAAGCATGCCGGTCGCAACAACAATGGCCACATCACGACGCGTCATCAGGGTGGTGGTCACAAGCAACACTACCGCTTGGTCGATTTCAAGCGCAGCAAGGACGGAATTCCGGCCAAGGTTGAACGCCTTGAATACGATCCGAATCGCACGGCCAACATCGCGCTGCTGCTTTATGCAGACGGTGAGCGCCGTTACGTGATCGCGCACAAGGGGATGGTTGTTGGCCAACAGGTCATGAGCGGCGCCGAAGCGCCAATCAAGTCAGGTAATGCGTTGCCGATACGCAACATTCCGGTGGGTACCACCATTCATTGCATCGAGATGATTCCTGGCAAAGGTGCGCAATTGGCACGTTCCGCCGGTACCTCGGCGCAGTTGCTGGCGCGTGAAGGAGTTTACGCCCAGGTACGTTTGCGTTCCGGTGAAATTCGCCGGGTGCACGTTGAGTGCCGCGCCACGATTGGTGAAGTGGGCAACGAGGAGCACAGCCTGCGCTCGATCGGCAAGGCCGGTGCCAATCGCTGGCGTGGTATTCGCCCAACCGTCCGCGGTGTGGTGATGAACCCGTGCGATCACCCGCATGGTGGAGGCGAAGGTAAAACTGCGGCAGGTATGCACCCGGTCAGCCCGTGGGGTACCAAGACCAAGGGTTACCGTACTCGCAGCAACAAGCGCACGACCTCGATGATCGTGCAGCGCCGTCACAAACGCTAAGGGATAGAGAACTATGGGACGTTCCGTAAAAAAGGGTCCGTTTGTCGATGCCCATCTGATTAAGAAAATCGGTGCTGTGCGTGCGACGAGCGATAAGCGCCCGATCAAGACGTGGTCGCGCCGTTCGACAGTGTTGCCGGATTTCGTCGGTCTGACGATTGCAGTGCATAACGGCAAGCAACACATCCCGGTGTATGTCACCGAAAACATGGTCGGCCACAAGCTCGGCGAGTTTTCCCTGACCCGCACTTTCAAGGGTCACACCGCCGGCAAGAAGGCGAAGAAGTAAAGGAATGGATATGGAAACTCGTGCTATTTTGCGCGGTGTTCGGCTGTCGGACCAAAAAGGTCGGCTGGTAGCCGACCAGATCCGCGGCTTGCCGGTGGACAAAGCGCTCAACATCCTGACGTTCAGCCCGAAGAAGGGTGCTGAAATCATCAAGAAGGTGCTTGAGTCGGCGATTGCCAATGCCGAACACAACGATGGGGCCGATATTGACGAACTGAAGGTGAAAACCATCTTCGTCGAAAAAGGCATGGTACTCAAGCGCTTCACCGCGCGTGCGAAGGGACGTGGTAATCGGATCGTCAAGCCGACCTGCCATATCTTCCTGACCGTCGGAAACTGAGGAAAAACAATGGGACAGAAGATTCATCCGACTGGTTTTCGCCTGGCTGTCACTCGTGACTGGTCTTCGCGTTGGTACGCCAACAGCAAGAACTTCGCCGGCATGCTCAACGAAGACGTAGAGGTTCGTGATTATCTCAAGAAGAAGCTGAAGCATGCCTCGGTTGGTCGTGTGCTGATTGAACGCCCGGCCAAGAATGCTCGGGTCACCATTTTTTCCGCGCGCCCTGGCGTGGTTATCGGTAAAAAAGGTGAGGACATCGATCATCTGCGTTCTGCTTTGCAGGCAATAATGGGCGTACCTGTTCATGTCAGCATCGAAGAAATTCGCAAGCCTGAACTTGATGCTCAACTGATTGCTGACTCAATCACCCAGCAGCTTGAGAAACGTATCATGTTCCGCCGCGCCATGAAGCGTGCCATGCAGAATGCCATGCGCCTAGGGGCACAAGGCATCAAGATTATGAGTTCAGGACGGTTGAACGGCGCTGAAATTGCTCGCCGTGAGTGGTATCGCGAAGGTCGTGTGCCATTGCATACCATGCGTGCTGATATCGATTACGCGACGTCGGAAGCGCTGACGACCTACGGCATCATTGGCGTCAAGGTTTGGGTGTTCAAGGGAGAAATCCTGAACCATAGCGAACAGGTTGCTGTTACTGCCGACGCTTCCGTAACCGATGATGCGCGCAAGCCACGTCGTGTTGCCAGATCCGTAGCTGCTGAGGGTGCTGAAAAGCCCAAGAGCCGTACGGTAAAGGCGAGTGCCCAGCCTGAGGCGGTGGTGACTACCGAAGCTGCTGCGCCTGAAGGCAAGGCGCCGGCAAAACGAGTGAGAAAGGCAGGAACGACTGATGTTGCAGCCAGCTAGAAGAAAGTACCGCAAAGAGCAGAAAGGCCGTAACACCGGCCTGGCCACGCGGGGCGCTAAAGTGAGTTTTGGCGAGTTCGGTCTCAAGGCGATTGGTCGTGGACGTCTGACAGCTCGTCAGATCGAAGCTGCGCGTCGTGCCATGACCCGTCACATTAAACGCGGTGGTCGGATATGGATCCGCATTTTCCCCGACAAACCAATTTCGAAGAAACCGGCCGAAGTGCGGATGGGTAACGGTAAGGGTAATCCGGAATACTACGTGGCAGAAATTCAGCCGGGCAAGGTGCTTTACGAGATGGATGGCGTAGATGAAGTGCTGGCTCGTGAAGCCTTCGCTCTGGCGGCAGCCAAGCTCCCGATCCCGACGACTTTCGTCACGCGAATGGTAGGTTGATTATGAAAGCCAGTGAACTCAGAGCAAAAAGCGTCGACGAACTGAACAAGGATTTGCTTGATCTGCTGAAGGCGCAATTTGGCCTGCGCATGCAGATTGCAACCCAGCAGTTAAGCAACCACAGCCAGATCGGCAAGGTGCGTCGCGACATAGCGCGTGTGCGCACCCTTCTTCGTGAAAAGGCGGTAAAACAATGAGCGAAACGACTAGCAAGCGTACGCTGATCGGTCGTGTTGTGAGCGACAAGATGGACAAGACGGTAACTGTCCTGATTGAGCGTCGTGTCAAGCACCCCATGTACGACAAGATTATTGTGCGTTCGAGAAAATACCACGCGCATAATGAGAATGATGAGGCGAAATCTGGTGATCTAGTCGAAATTCAGGAATGCCGGCCGTTGGCAAAGACCAAGTCGTGGGCTGTTACTAAGCTATTAGAGAAGGCAGTCGCGATTTAGATCTTGCATTTTATGAAAAAGAGGCTACAATGCTCTTTTTTCCGCGCCCGGTGCTTTTTCCTGCCGGGTGTTTCTCCCTTACGGGTTCCAAGACTGACCGCAGTAGCGGGATAAGTTGGAGAGTTAGATGATTCAGATGCAGACGGTTCTGGACGTTGCCGACAATACCGGCGCCCGTTCAGTGATGTGTATCAAGGTGCTGGGCGGCTCTAGGCGTCGCTATGCCAGCGTTGGCGATATCATCAAAGTAAGTATCAAGGATGCCGCGCCGCGTGGCCGTGTCAAAAAAGGCGACGTCTATAGTGCTGTGGTGGTTCGCACGGCCAAAGGCGTGCGTCGTCCGGATGGTTCTTTGGTCAAATTCGACAACAATGCGGCGGTGCTCCTCAATAACAAGCTGGAGCCGATTGGCACGCGTATCTTTGGACCGGTGACACGCGAACTGCGTGGCGAACGTTTCATGAAGATCGTGTCACTGGCGCCGGAAGTGCTGTAAGGGGCGGTCATGGACAAGATTCGTAAAGGCGACGAAATCGTCGTAATTGCTGGTAAGGACAAGGGCAAGCGCGGAACGATCATCACCCGCGTTGACGCCGAGCATGTCGTGGTTGAAGGTCTGAACCGCGCCAAAAAACATGTCAAGCCTAATCCGGTTAAGGGCGTGGTTGGTGGCGTTGTCGCTAAAGACATGCCACTACACGTGTCGAATGTTTCTCTCTACAACCCGGCGACAAAGAAGGCAGATCGCGTCGGCTTCAAGCAACTTGAAGACGGTACGAAGGTGCGTGTCTTCAGGTCGAGCGGCGAAGTGGTTGGGGCGTAAGGAGCGATCATGGCGCGTTTGCTAGATTTTTACAAAAATACTGTGATACAGGAACTGACCGCCAAGTTCGGCTACAAGTCGAATATGGAAGTTCCGCGTATCACCAAGATTACGTTGAACATGGGTGTGGGCGAAGCGGTCGCCGATAAGAAGGTGCTCGAGCACGCTCTTGGCGATATGACAAAAATCGCTGGTCAGAAGCCGGTGGTCACGAAGTCGCGCAAGTCAATTGCCGGCTTCAAGATTCGCGACGGTTATCCGATCGGTTGCATGGTTACGCTACGCGGGCCGCGCATGTTTGAGTTTCTCGATCGTTTGGTCACGGTCGCATTGCCCCGTGTTCGCGACTTCCGTGGCATTTCGGGTAAGGGATTTGATGGCCGTGGAAATTACAACATGGGCGTCAAGGAACAGATTATTTTCCCCGAAATCGAGTACGACAAAATTGATGCGTTGCGTGGTATGAACATTAGCGTTACCACTACCGCTAAAACTGATGATGAAGCGCGTGCGTTGCTCGGCGCCTTCAAATTTCCGTTCAAAAACTGAGGCGAATATGGCGAAACTTGCACTGATCAACCGTAATGAAAAGCGGCGCAAGACGATCAAAAAATATGCCGCAAAGCGTGCTGATTTGGTCGCTGTCGTCAATGATGCGAGCCGGACTGATGAAGAGCGATTTGAGGCTCGGCTGAAGTTTCAAGCGCTGCCGAGGAATTCGAGTCCCGTTCGTCTGCGTAACCGCTGTAAGCTGACAGGTCGTCCGCGCGGCGTTTATCGGAAGTTCGGTTTGGGTCGGAGCAAGTTGCGTGATTTCGTTATGCGCGGCGAAGTCCCTGGTATGACCAAGGCTAGCTGGTAGGCAGGAGAGAACGATATGAGTATGAGCGATCCGATCAGCGATATGCTGACCCGCATCCGTAATGCGCAGATGGCAAGCAAGGCTTCAGTTGCCATGCCGTCTTCGAAGGTAAAAGTTGCGATTGTCAAAGTGCTCAAGGACGAGGGCTATGTTGAGGATTTTGCTGTCCGTGAAAACGACGGTAAGCCGACTCTTGAAATTGGCCTAAAGTATTACGCTGGACGACCAGTCATCGAGCGCATTGATCGCGTTTCGAAGCCGGGCCTGCGTATTTACAAGGGTGCCGACGACATTCCGCGTGTTATGAATGGCCTTGGGGTGGCGATTGTATCCACCCCCAAGGGTGTAATGACCGACCGCAAAGCCCGCGCCAGCAACACCGGCGGCGAAGTGCTCTGCATTGTCGCGTAAGGGGTAACTATGTCCCGCGTTGCAAAGAATCCAATTGTTCTGCCCCAGGGCGTTGACGTCGCTCTGAGCGCAGAAGTGATCTCCGTCAAGGGGCCTTTGGGAGCGATTACTTTTTCCGCCAACCCTGCTGTCAAGGTTGAAAAGGAAGGCGGAACTCTGGTATGCAAGGCCGTCGAAGGTGCTGCCAACTCAAATGCGCTTTCCGGTACGGTGCGCGCAATTCTGGCTAACATGGTTGCTGGTGTTAGCAAGGGTTTTGAACGCAAGCTGAACCTCGTTGGTGTTGGCTATCGTGCCGCAGCTCAAGGCGATACGCTCAATTTGACGCTTGGTTTTTCTCACCCGGTTGCTCACAAGATGCCGGCTGGGGTCAAGTGTGAAACGCCAACGCAGACCGAAATCGTGATCAAGGGTGTGGACAAGCAGCAAGTTGGTCAGGTAGCGGCTGAAATCCGCGCCTACCGCAAACCAGAGCCTTATAAGGGTAAGGGTGTGCGTTATTCCGACGAAGTGATTGTCCTCAAGGAAACGAAAAAGAAGTAAGGGTGCATAAATGAATGCCAAGAACCAGGCGCGGTTGCGCAGAGCCCGTAAAACCCGGGCCAAAATTGCCGAACTGAAGTCGATGCGTTTATCGGTGCATCGCACTAACAGTCACATCTATGCCCAGGTGTTTTCATCCTGTGGCTCGAAAGTGCTGGCTTCGGCGTCTTCCCTGGAGCCTGAAGTGCGCAAGGATCTAACGAACGGTGGAAACATCGGTGCCGCGTCAGTAATCGGTAAATTGATTGCAGAACGTGCCAAGAAAGCTGGAATCGAGCAGGTTGCGTTTGACCGCGGTGGCTTCCAGTACCACGGGCGTGTCAAAGCGTTGGCTGAAGCTGCGCGTGAAGCTGGTCTGAAGTTCTGATCAGCCCGAAAACGGATTGGAGTAAGTAATGGCTAAACCTCAAGGTAGAAAACCGCAGCAAGCCGAAAAGCCAGATGACGGCATGCGCGAGAAGATGATATCGATCAACCGAGTTACGAAGGTTGTGAAGGGTGGTCGTATCCTCGGTTTTGCAGCGCTGACAGTTGTTGGTGATGGTGATGGTCGCGTCGGCATGGGTAAGGGCAAGTCCCGCGAAGTGCCTGTTGCGGTGCAGAAGGCCATGGAAGAGGCACGTCGCAAAATGGTCAAGATCAGCCTCAAGAGCGGTACTCTGCATCACACCGTTTTTGGTCGTCATGGCGCATCGGTGGTAATGATGCAGCCGGCTCCCGAAGGTACGGGCGTTATTGCTGGCGGCGCCATGCGTGCCGTGTTTGAAGTTATGGGGATGACTAATGTCGTGGCCAAAGCACACGGTTCAACCAATCCCTACAACATCGTGCGCGCCACGATCAATGGTCTTCAGGCGATGAATACACCGTCTGAAATCGCGGCTAAGCGCGGCAAGTCCGTCGAAGAGGTTCTGAGGTAAGCCATGGCAGACAAAAAAATAAAAGTAACGCTCGTCAAGAGCGTTATTGGCACCAAGCAATCGCACCGTGCAACGGTTCGTGGTTTGGGTTTGCGCCGTCTGAACAGCAGTGCCGAGTTGGAGGACACACCGGCTGTTCGCGGGATGATCAACAAGGTTTCATACCTTCTGAAATGTGAGGGCTAAGATGAAACTCAATACGATTCAGCCGGCGGCCGGTTCAACCCACGCCAAGCGTCGCGTCGGTCGTGGCATTGGCTCTGGTTTGGGAAAAACGTGCGGTCGTGGTCACAAGGGTCAAAAGTCCCGTGCTGGCGGCTTTCACAAGGTGGGTTTTGAAGGTGGTCAGATGCCCTTGCAGCGTCGTTTGCCGAAACGTGGTTTCGTTTCGCTGACTAACGCACGCAACGTTGAAGTTCGCCTATCCGAAATCAACGATCTTCCGGTTGATGAGATCGATCTGCTGACGCTGATGCAGGCCAATCTGGTTTCTCAACATGCGCTGTCAGCAAAGGTTGTTCTTTCCGGTGAAATTACGCGCAAGGTTACCCTCAAGGGTGTTGGTGCCACTAAAGGTGCCAAGGCTGCCATCGAGGCGGCTGGCGGCAGTGTTGCTTAACAACAATTCGAAGACGGTGACGGTTCTTGGCAACTAATCCAGGTCAAGTCAGCAAGGGTGGCAAGTACGGCGATCTCAAGCGCCGGCTTCTCTTTCTTCTTGGCGCACTGATTGTTTATCGCATCGGGACGCATATTCCGGTGCCGGGGATCGATCCGCAGGTGCTGAGTGATCTTTTCAGTAAGCAGCAAGGCGGCATCCTTGGAATGTTCAACATGTTCTCCGGTGGCGCACTGAAACGCTTTACGATATTCGCGCTGGGGATCATGCCGTACATATCCTCGTCAATCATCATGCAGTTGATGACGCATGCCAGTCCGCAACTTGAAGCATTGAAGAAAGAGGGCGAAGCCGGCCGGCGCAAGATTACGCAATACACTCGTTACGGGACTGTTCTGCTCGCACTGTTTCAAGGAATTGGCATCGCCATCGCTGTTGAGTCGCAACCTGGCTTGGTTCCTGATCCTGGCATGGTGTTCCGCTTCGTGACGGTGACCACTTTGTTGACTGGGACGATGTTCTTGATGTGGCTGGGTGAGCAGATTACCGAGCGTGGTTTGGGTAACGGGATTTCCATCATTATTTTTTCGGGTATTGCGGCAGGGCTTCCAAACGCAATTGCCGGCTTGCTTGAGTTGGTTCGTACCGGGGCGATGCATCCGCTATCGGCACTGTTTATTACCTTGCTGGTTGGTCTGGTTACCGCTTTTGTGGTGTTCGTAGAGCGTGGTCAGCGCAAGATCCTGGTCAACTACGCCAAGCGCCAGGTCGGCAACAAAATTTATGGGGGGCAGAGCTCGCATCTGCCCTTGAAGTTGAATATGTCGGGCGTGATTCCGCCAATCTTCGCTTCTTCGATCATCCTGTTCCCTGCGACGATTGCTGGCTGGTTTGGTTCGAGTGATTCGATGCGCTGGCTCAAGGACATCGCCGGGGCGCTTTCTCCCGGTCAGCCGATCTATGTCATGTTCTATGCGGCGGCTATTATTTTCTTCTGCTTCTTCTACACGGCGCTTGTTTTCAATTCAAAGGAAACAGCTGATAACCTCAAGAAGAGCGGTGCATTTGTACCAGGGATACGTCCGGGCGAGCAGACAGCACGTTATATCGACAAGATTTTGATGCGACTTACCCTTGTTGGCGCGGGCTATATAACGATCGTCTGTCTGCTGCCTGAGTTTCTCATCTTGAAGTGGAACGTTCCTTTCTACTTCGGTGGAACCTCGCTGCTGATCATTGTGGTCGTGACCATGGATTTTATGACCCAAGTTCAGGCGTATGCCATGTCGCACCAGTACGAGGGACTCTTGAAAAAAGCAAACTTCAAGGGCTCCGGATTTACGGCTAAATAGGATGGCAAAAGAAGACTTGATTGAAATGCAGGGAGAGGTTGTCGAGCACCTGCCCAATGCAACGTTCAGGGTAAAGCTCGAAAACGGTCACGTGGTACTTGGCTTCATCTCCGGGAAAATGCGGATGCATTACATTCGGATATTGCCTGGTGACAAGGTGACGGTTCAACTGACCCCTTATGATCTGAGTCGTGCGCGAATTGTTTTCCGCGCCAAATAAAGAATCTCTACGTAGTAGATGTAATTTGACAAAAGGCTGGCTGCGCCCGATGTCAAGAAATTAGGAGTTAATCATGAAAGTGCTGGCATCTGTTAAGCGCATCTGCCGCAACTGTAAAATCATTCGACGTCACGGCATTGTGCGTGTGATCTGTACTGATCCGCGTCACAAGCAGCGTCAAGGCTGATCGACCAGGACTCGTTTCGATGAGTAACCAGTCGGTTGAAGATTTAATTGTAAGTTTCGCATATTTGGGGTGAATCGATGGCCCGCATCGCAGGGGTAAATATACCCAACCACCAGCATGCCGAAATCGCGTTAACCGCGATTTACGGTATAGGTCGCAGCCGCGCACAAAAAATTTGTGATGCTGTCGGGGTTGTACGTTCCACGAAAATGAAAGACCTGACGGAAGCTGAAATGGATCGTTTGCGCGATCATGTCAGCAAGTTCACCGTTGAGGGCGATCTGCGTCGTGAAGTTACGATGAGCATCAAACGCCTGATGGACCTCGGATGTTATCGTGGTCTTCGTCACCGCAAGGGCTTACCTTGCCGCGGTCAGCGTACACGCACCAATGCGCGTACGCGCAAAGGTCCGCGCAAAGCCATTGCTGGCAAGAAATAAGAGGACCTGATCATGGCCAAGACTACTGCGAAAGTTCGCAAAAAAGTTAAGAAGAACGTTGCTGAGGGCATTGCCCACATTCATGCATCGTTCAATAACACCATCATTACGATTACCGACCGTCAGGGTAATGCCTTGTCGTGGGCAACTTCGGGTGGAGCGGGGTTCAAAGGCTCGCGCAAAAGCACACCGTTTGCTGCTCAGGTTGCCGCTGAGGCTGCCGGTAAAATGGCTGTTGAGTGTGGCGTGAAGAACCTTGAAGTTCGCATCAAGGGCCCGGGCCCTGGTCGTGAGTCCTCGGTTCGTGCATTAAATGCGCTCGGGATGAAAATTACGTCAATCACTGACGTTACGCCGATCCCGCACAATGGCTGCCGTCCGCCTAAGAAGCGTCGGATTTAAGGAGAAAGAAAAGTGGCTCGTAATCTCGATCCGAAGTGCCGTCAGTGTCGCCGCGAAGGCGAGAAGTTGTTCCTGAAGGGTGAAAAATGCTTTACCGACAAGTGTGCTATCGAGCGTCGCTCGTATGCTCCTGGTCAGCATGGACAGAAGTCTGGACAACGCTTGTCCGACTACGGTGTTCACCTGCGTGAAAAGCAAAAAATACGGCGTATCTATGGCGTTCTTGAAGGCCAGTTCCGCAAGGTTTACAAAGAAGCGGACCGGCGTAAGGGCGTTACTGGTGAAGTCCTTCTGCAGTTGCTCGAGTCGCGTCTTGATACGGTTGTTCACCGTATGGGCTTTGCAGCATCGCGTTCGGAGTCCCGTCAGCTTGTTCGCCACAATGGTGTGATGGTCAACGGTCGGCGTGTGAATATTCCGTCATACCAGGTTCGCCCAGGTGACGTCGTAGAAGTCGCAGAGAAGGCGAAGAGTCAATTGCGCGTCAAAGCAGCGCTCGTCGCCGCCGAGTCGCGTGGCTTCCCGGAGTGGGTTCAAGTAGATGCCAAGGAAGCAAAGGGTACCTACAAGGCTCGCCCGGAGCGCAGTGAATTGTCATCGACGATCAACGAAAGCCTCGTGATCGAACTTTATTCGAAATAATCGTGGCTCCGCTTGACTGAATCAGGCAAAGGACTAGACATGCATAGCAGTGGACTATTGTTGAAACCGCGAATCATTGATGTACAGAGTTTGTCTCCAGTGCACGCCAAGGTGGTGATGGAGCCCTTTGAACGGGGTTACGGTCATACTTTGGGCAATGCATTGCGCAGAATTCTTCTTTCTTCGATGCCGGGTTGTGCCACCACCGAGGTGAGCATAGAAGGCGTCCTTCACGAATACTCGACGATCGATGGAGTTCAGGAAGATGTTGTTGACATTCTTCTGAATCTCAAGGGTGTTGTCTTTAAATTGCACAACCGTGAAGAGGCGGTTCTGCAATTGACCAAGGAAGGCGAAGGCGTAGTTCGCGCCGGTGATATCGTGGTATCTCATGATGTCGAAATCATTAACCCAGATCACGTGATTGCCCATCTCTCGGCAGGCGGTAAGCTGGCGATGGAGTTGAAAGTGGAGAAGGCGCGCGGCTACGTACCGGGCAATCTCCGCCAACTCAGTGACAGCAGCAAGAGCATTGGTAAATTGGTTCTTGACGCGTCGTTCAGCCCGGTTCGTCGGGTCAGCTATTTTGTTGAGAGTGCGCGTGTTGAACAGCGTACCGATCTGGATAAGCTGATCATGGAGATTGAAACCAACGGTGTGATTGAACCCGAGGAAGCCATCCGTACGGCTGCCCGTATCCTGATGGAACAGCTTTCAGTTTTTGCTGATCTGGAAGGCACGGCGTTGCCGATCGAGCATATGAAGTCGGTTCAGGTTGATCCGCTTCTGCTGCGCCCGGTCGATGACTTGGAACTGACGGTGCGTTCGGCGAACTGCCTTAAAGCTGAAAACATTTACTACATCGGCGATCTGATTCAGCGCACTGAAAATGAACTGCTCAAGACCCCAAATCTGGGTCGTAAGTCGCTCAATGAAATCAAGGAAGTGCTTGCCGCACGTGGCTTGACGCTGGGTATGAAACTCGAGAACTGGCCTCCGGCCGGGCTCGATAGATAAGCTGCCCGGACAAGAATAGGAAGGAATAGATATGCGTCACCGTTTAGGTCTCCGTAAGCTTAATCGCACCAGTTCGCACCGTTTGGCAATGCTGCGTAACATGACGGTCTCACTGCTTCGTCATGAGACCATCAAGACGACCTTGCCCAAAGCCAAGGAATTGCGTCGTGTTGTTGAGCCGATCATCACCTTGGGCAAGAAACCGAGCTTGGCCAATCGTCGCCTGGCGTTTGATCGCCTGCGTGACCGTGAAATCGTGGTCAAGCTGTTTAATGAAATCGGTCCGCGTTATGCTGTGCGTAATGGAGGGTACTTGCGTATCCTCAAGTGCGGTTTTCGCAATGGTGATAATGCGCCGATGGCCTTTGTCGAACTTCTTGATCAGCCTGAAGTTGCTACTGAGGTTGAAGCGGCATAAGAACGCCGTTTTCCTTACAAAAAAAGCCAGGCACTGCCTGGCTTTTTTATTTAATCAGTTCATCCTCTTGCTGTAGTGCCCACATTTGTGCGTAGCGGCCTTTCGTGTCCAGTAGTGCCGTGTGCGAACCGCGTTCTACAATGCGCCCGCCATCCATCACCAGAATCTCGTCAGCATTCATGACGGTCGATAGTCGGTGGGCGATAAGCAGCGTAGTGCGCCCGCGTGCGGCGTTGTCAAGGCTGTCCTGTATCGCTTTCTCGGTTTTCGAGTCAAGGGCCGAGGTGGCCTCATCGAAAATCAATAAAGGCGGATTCTTGAGCAGGGCACGGGCGATGGCGACCCGTTGCTTCTCACCGCCGGAGAGCTTTAATCCGCGTTCGCCAACCCGTGTTTCATAACCATCAGGCAAGACTTCAATGAATTCAGCGAGCTGGGCCGCTTGCGCCGCCGCCAGCACCTCTTCGCGACTCGCTTCCGGACGTCCATACTGGATGTTGTAATAGATGCTGTCGTTGAACAGGACGGTATCCTGCGGAACGATGGCGATCGCTGCGCGCAGACTGGTTTGCGTCAATTCCCGCAAATCATGATCATTGATGCTGATGCGGCCAGCATCGATGTCGTAAAACCGATAAAGCAGCCGAGCCAGCGTTGATTTCCCTGAACCTGACTCGCCAACGACAGCAACGGTATGACCGGCGGGAATCGTGAAGTCCACTCCGAACAGTATCTGGCGCGTGGGCTCGTAGGAAAACTCGACTGCTTCAAAGCATACAGTGACTGCCTTCGCGTGCAGCGATTGAGCACCTGGCGCATCGGCAATCTCGCGATTGACCCGCAACAGATCGAACATGCGTTCGATGTCAGCCAGCGACTGGCGAATTTCCCGGTAAATGACGCCAAGGAAGCTCAACGGCATATAAAGTTGAATCAGGAAGGCATTGACCAGCACCAGATCGCCAATCGTCATCCGTCCGTCGACGACTCCGGACGCGGCTCGCCACATCATGGCGGTAACGCCGAGGGCAATGATTAGTTGCTGTCCAAGGTTGAGCCAGGAGAGCGAGATCTGGCTCCGGGTTGCAGCCTCCTCCCATTGCCGCATATGCGCGTCGTAGCGTTCGGCTTCATAGCCTTCATTGGTGAAATACTTGACCGTTTCGTAATTGAGCAGACTGTCGATCGCCCGTGTATTGGCCGCTGAATCGGTGTCATTGACGAGCCGGCGCAGGCCGATACGCCAGTTGCTGACCTTGATCGTGAATATCACATAGGTCGTCAGAGAGAGCAGGGTAATAAGGACGAAGCCGCTGTCGTACTTGACGAACAGGATGGAGAGGACCAGGGTTATCTCGATCAGGGTCGGCAGAATCGAGTACAGGGTATAGCTGATCAGGCTGGATATGGAGCGGCTGCCACGTTCGATGTCACGCGAGACACCACCTGTTTGCCGTTCCAGATGGAAACGCAGCGAAAGGGCATGCAGATGACGAAAAACTTCGAGCGCGATACGGCGTACCGCCTGTTGTGTAACCCGGGCAAAAATGATCTCGCGCAGTTCAGTGAACAACGAGTTCGAAAACCGGAGTGCGCCGTACAGCATCAGCAACGTAACCGGCAAGGCAATGGCCAACTGATTGTTGGTCAGATTGTCAATCATCGACTTGAAAACGATTGGTACGCTGACGTTGGCCAGTTTTGCCGTTATCAGGCAGGACAGAGCGATCAGAACGCGCCATTTGTATTGCCACAGATAAGGCGCGAGACTGCGCAGCGTTTTCCAGACGCTGGAGTCTGCTACAGGTGGACGCAAGGAGTATGACTTGTTGGATGAACGGCGCATGCCTAGCGTATCCGAGAGTTTGATAATGCCGAGTATGACGTTTTGTTGCGTGCGCACCCAGTAAAAAATTGTTGCAAAGACAAGGGCAAGATCCTACTATTCAAACGAACGTATGAATTATGCGCTACTGTGCACTGTCGCAACACTGCGGAAACTTGATGGCCGGCCAATGCCCGACGCTAAACTGAATTCTGATACGCGAGTACGCATCCTTGATGTCTCCGAACGCCAGTTCATGGCGCACGGCTACGAGGGGACGTCGATGCGGATGATCACGAGTATGGCGAAGGTTAACCTGGCGGCGGTTAACTATCATTTCGGTTCGAAAGAAGGTCTGTTGCGCGAGGTCTTCAGGCGTCGTTTGACTTGGCTGAACAGTGAGCGTCTGGCGGTACTTGATGCGCTTGAAGAACGTGCCAAGGGGGCGCCGCTCAAGCCTTCGCAAGTGCTGGAAGCATTTTTCGGCACCTTGTTGCGCATCGGGGAGGACGAGAGTCTGGGAGGAATGACTTTCCTGCGCTTGCTGGGACGTACGCTAACCGACCCGGCCGAATTCATCCGTACTTTTTTTGCGACAGAATATGCTGAAGTCATCGAACGCTACAAGCTGGCGCTTTTTCGTGCCGTGCCGGACGTCCCCAAGGCGGAAATCGTCTGGCGTCTTCATTTCATGCTGGGGGCAATGTCCTACGCTATTGCCGGGACCGACATCCTGCGCGTTATCACCGGTCATGAGATGAGTGATATTTCGGGCAAGGAAGAGGGCACCAAGAGTGAAGCCAGGCGACTTTCCGAGCGCCTCATGCCTTTTCTTCTCGGCGGCCTGCGTGCGGCCTTGCCGCAGTTCGCTGATTCATCCAATCGACAACAGGCGCCGCTTGCCAAGACGGTCCGAAGTAAATCACAGGAGAAGAAAAAATGATCCTAATAACGATCTTAATGGTCGTGGTGCTAGCGTTGGTCGGAGGCGTTCTACTTTTCTGCATCTCTCCGTTGCGACGGGCGCTGCTGTCACGCTCCATCTTCAAGACCTACAAGAGCATTTTGCCGCAGATGTCGGAAACTGAGCGCGATGCGCTCGAAGCCGGCACGGTGTGGTGGGAAGGCCAGCTGTTCCAGGGCAATCCCGACTGGAACGTGCTGCTTGCCTATCCGGTGCCCAAGCTGACCGTCGAGGAACAGTCCTTCATGGACAATGAGGTCGAGCAGGCCTGTGCTCTGGTTGATGACTGGCAAGTCACCAGCGAATTGCATGATATGTCGTCGGGGGCTTGGAAATTCATCAAGGAAAAGGGTTTCCTTGGCATGATCATTCCCAGGCAGTACGGTGGTCTGGAGTTTTCAGCCTACGCGCATTCGCAGGTGGTGACCAAACTGTCCACGCGGTGTTCGGCGCAGGCGGTTTCCGTGATGGTGCCCAACTCGCTCGGCCCAGCGGAACTCTTGCTGCACTATGGCACTGAAGAACAGAAAAACTACTACTTGCCACGTCTGGCCAAGGGGCTGGAGATTCCGGCATTCGCTCTGACCAGCCCGTGGGCGGGTTCCGATGCCGCATCGATACCTGACAACGGGATTGTCTGCAAGGGCCAGTGGCAGGGCAGGGAAGTGCTCGGTATGCGGGTCACCTGGGACAAGCGCTACATTACGCTCGGCCCCATCTGTACTATTCTCGGACTGGCGTTTCGTTTGTATGACCCGGAAGGCTTGCTTGGCGGCAAGAAGGATCTGGGCATAAGCTGCGCTCTGGTGCCGCGAGATACGCCCGGAGTCGAACTTGGGCGCCGCCATTTTCCGCTCAATGCCATGTTCATGAACGGCCCGACACGCGGCAAGGATGTCTTCATGCCGCTCGATTTCATCATTGGCGGGCAGCAGATGGCCGGTCACGGTTGGCGCATGTTGATGGAGTGTTTGGCGGCAGGCCGCTCGATCTCTCTGCCGTCATCGAACGCTGGCATGGCGCAATTGACGGCACGTACTGTCGGCGCATATGCACGGGTGCGCAGTCAATTCAAAATGGCCATCGGTCGCTTTGAAGGGATAGAAGAGCCGTTGACGCGGATTGGTGCGTACACCTACATGATGGACGCTGTTCGCAAGATGACCGCAGGTGCGGTCGACCTTGGCGAGAAGCCCTCGGTTGCTTCGGCGATCGCCAAGTACCACGTTACCGAATTGGCCCGCAAGGTGATCAATGATGGCATGGATATCGTCGGCGGCAAGGGCATTTGTCTTGGCCCGTCGAACTTTTTGGGTCGTGCTTATCAGCAAATTCCCATCAGCATTACGGTCGAAGGCGCCAATATCCTGACCCGCAGCCTGATTCTTTTCGGGCAGGGCGCCATCCGCTGCCATCCCTATGTACTCAAGGAAATGCAGGCGGCGCACAATCCGGATACCGAGCAGGGGCTGATTGATTTTGACAAGGCCTTGTTTGATCACATCGCCTTTACCGTTCGCCATTTTGTCAGGGCGCTCAGAAAAGGTGTCACTGGTTCGCACTTTGTTCCGGTGCCGACCGACGTTGCTCCGGAAACGCGGCGCTACTATCAGCAACTAACGCGGTTTTCTTCGGCGTTTGCTTTTCTCGCCGACATCTCGATGCTGGTCATGGGCGGTGAACTCAAGCGTCGCGAGAAGCTTTCAGCCCGTCTCGGCGACATCCTGTCGATGCTGTATCTGTGCTCGGCGACGCTCAAGCGCTACGAGTCCGAAGGGCGTCAGCAGGCCGATGCGCCGCTCATGCACTGGGCCATCTGGGATGCCATGTACAAGGCACAGATGGCCTTTGACGGCGTCATCGCCAACTTTCCGAACCGTTTGATTGGCCGCATGCTCTACCGCATCATCTTCCCGCTCGGCCATCCCTATGATGTGCCGTCTGACAAGATCGGCCATCAGGTGGCCAAGCTGCTGCTTACACCGTCAGCGGCGCGCGATCGTCTGACTGCCGAAACCTATCTGCCGAAGGTCGAGACCGAGGCGGTCGGTGCGCTTGAACTGGCGCTAAGGGCGACAATCGATGCCGAGCCGATCGAGGCCAGGATTCGTTCCGCCGAGAAGGAAGGCGTGTTTGATAACCTGCCGGCGGCCAATGTGCGTGACATTGCCCAGGTGGCATTCGCCAAAGGACTGGTCAACGCAGAAGAATACGCGCTGCTCAAGCGGCGCAACCAACTGCGCGACATTGTTATCCACGTCGACGATTTCCCCTTCGATTATGCTTCCAGCGAATGCCAGCCCTTGGCGCATAAAGCCGTTGCGTAACCTCTAACGTCTAACTTCCACCAGGCATCAATTCATTCAAGGATTCGAAGGGAGTGCCATGGCATTTCAACCCGTCTACATTGTTGATGGCGCAAGAACACCGTTTCTGAAAGCGCGCAATGCGCCCGGGCCATTTTCGGCGAGCGATCTTGCCGTCCAGTCCGGGCGTGCCCTGCTGATGCGCCAGGTCTTTGCGCCGACTGAGCTTGACGAGGTCATCCTCGGTTGTGCCAGCCCTTCGCCGGATGAAGTCAATATCGGGCGTCTCGTTGCCCTGCGCATGGGGTGTGGTCACAAGGTTCCGGCGTGGACGGCGATGCGCAACTGTGCCAGCGGCATGCAGGCCATCGATTCGGCGATCGCTAACATTCAGGCTGGACGCGCGCAACTGGTACTGGCCGGAGGTACTGACGCTCTCTCGCACGCGCCGCTGCTCTACAACAAGGTCATGGTCATGTGGTTTGCCGGGCTGATGCAGGCCAGAAGCCTGGGTCAGAAACTAGGCATGTTCGCAAAGTTGAGACCGTCGGCCTTGCTCGCGCCGGTGATTGGCATCATGAAGGGCTTGACCGATCCGATGGTCGGCCTGCTGATGGGGCAAACTGCCGAGAATCTGGCCTGGAAGTTCGGCATCTCGCGCGAGCAGATGGATGAGTTCTCGGTGCATAGCCATCAGCTTGTCGTCGAGGGCCGTGCGGCAGGTCATTATGACGAGATCGTTCCACTGGTCGATGCCAAGGGTAACGTGTACGCCGAAGATGACGGTGTTCGTCTCGATTCGAGCCTGCCTGGCCTCGCCAAACTCAAACCCTTCTTCGACAAGAAATACGGCCGCGTCACCCCGGGCAACAGTTCGCAGATCACCGACGGCGCCGCCTGGTTGATTCTCGCCTCGCAAGCCGCCGTCGACCAGTGGGGGTTGCAGCCGATCGGCAGAATCAGCGACAGCCAGTGGGCCGGCCTTGATCCGGCACAGATGGGGCTCGGTCCGGTGCATGCCACAACGCCAATTTTGCAGCGTCACGGCTGGGGTCTTGACGATATTGACGCCTGGGAAATCAACGAAGCCTTCGCCGCCCAGGTGCTCGGTTGTCTTGCCGCCTGGGAGTCAGACGACTACTGCCGTGAACAGCTTGGTTTGCCGGAAGCCCTGGGCACGCTGCCGCACGGCCGGCTCAACGTCGATGGTGGCGCCATTGCGCTCGGTCATCCGGTTGGCGCCTCCGGCGCCCGCATAGTGCTCCACTTGCTGCACGTGCTGCGTGCCAATCAAGCCAGGCGCGGCATCGCCTCGATCTGCATCGGTGGCGGGCTGGGTGGCGCCATGCTGGTCGAAACCCTGAGTTGATCGGCGAGAAAAGGATTTGACGACCATGAGCACAAGAGCCTACCAGCACTGGCAACTCGAAATCGACGCCGAAGGAATCGCCTCGGCGACCTTCGACAAAGCCGGTGAGACGGCCAATTCCCTGTCCAGCGCAGTGATGGATGAATTTGGTCGGATTCTTGACCAGCTTGAGGAAAGTCCGCCCAGGGGGCTGATCATCCGCTCCGGAAAGCTGGCCGGTTTCATCGCCGGTGCTGACATCCAGGAATTCACCCAACTCGACACGCCGGAAAAAGGCCTCAAACTGGTGGCTCGTGGCTGGAATCTCTTCAACCGGCTGGCGGCGGTACGCTACCCGACGCTGGCTATGGTGCGCGGGCACTGCCTGGGGGGCGGCCTCGAACTGGCGTTGGCCTGCCGCTATCTGCTGGCCGTCGACGAGCCGGCGACCAAAATGGGGCTGCCGGAAGTCATGCTCGGCATTTTTCCCGGCTGGGGTGGCATGCTGCGACTGCCGCAGCGGGTCGGTGCACAAGCGGCGCTGGACATGATGCTCACCGGCAAGACCATCGATGCCAAACGCGCCAAACGCATGGGGCTGGCCGACGAGTGCGTGCCATCGCGGGTGATGGAGAATGCGGCAACAATGCTGCTCCTCTCCAATACTGCGCGTCGTTCATTGAGTCTCTTGCAGCGTCTGCTGGGCGGCCCGTTCAAGGGACTGGTGGCCAGCGGCGCCCGCAAGCAGGTCGCCATACGCGCCCGCCCCGAACATTATCCGGCGCCCTACGCGATCATCGACATCTGGGCCAAACACCAGGGCAACGCCCTCGCGGCACCGCAACTGGTTGACGCCATTGTCCGTTCAAGCACCGCGCGCAACCTGGTTCGGGTTTTCTTCATGCAGGAACGCCTGAAGGGTTTTGGCAAGGAAAGTGATTTCCAGGCCAGGCGGGTGCATGTCGTCGGCGCCGGCGTCATGGGCGGCGACATTGCCGCCTGGTGCGCCCTGCGCGGCCTGACGGTGACTTTGCAGGATCAGGGAATGGAACGTATTGCGCCGGCGCTCAAGCGCGCCTATGCGGCCTACGGCAAGCGCATTCGTGACCCGTTGCAGCTACGCGACGTGATGGACCGGCTGATTCCCGATCCCGAAGGCCACGGCGCGGCGCAGGCTGACGTCGTCATTGAGGCGATTTTCGAAAACATCGAAGCCAAGCAGGCACTGCTCAAGAAGCTGGAGGCCGTGATGAAGCCGGGCGCAGTGCTGGCCACCAATACCTCCAGCCTGAAACTCGAAGATTTGAGCACGGTGCTGGCCAATCCGGCACGTCTGGTTGGCATCCATTTCTTCAATCCGGTGTCCAAGATGCCGCTCGTCGAAGTTGTTTCAGCCTCAGGTGGCGATCCCGAGATGGCCAGTCGTGCCGCCGCCTTCGTCAGGCAGATCGACCGCTTGCCCTTGCCGGTCAGAAGCGCCCCGGGTTTTCTGGTCAACGCCGTGCTCGCCCCCTATATGCTCGAAGCAATGCGTGCGGTCGATGAGGGCATCACGCCGGAAACCGTCGATGCAGCGATGCTCGCCTTCGGCATGCCGATGGGACCGATCGAACTGGTTGACATGGTCGGGCTCGATGTTGCCATGGCTGCCGGCAAGGGACTGGGGGGAGCGAATATCGACTTGCCACAGTGTCTGCTCGAGCGGTTCAATGCGGGCCATCTTGGCCAGAAGAGCGGTCGGGGTTTTTACGACCATGCCAGCGGGAGCTCTGGCAAAGGCGTGGTCAAGGCTGCGGCGGGACCCATTCCGGCAGGTCTGGCCGAGCGCCTGCTCAAGCCCTTGCTTGAACGTGCACAGCAGCTTGCGGACGAGGGGGTTGTCGCTGACGCCGATCTGGCCGACGCCGGAGTCATCTTCGGCACCGGTTTTTCCCCGTTTACCGGCGGGCCGCTAAATTACCTGAAGCAGAAACGAGACTGAAAATGAGCGAACAGCGCGAACGCATCGCCCTGCTGCCGAACCGGCAACCCGCCCTACGTGTCATGCCGATGCTAACCAGTATGGCGACATACTTCGTCGGCGTGAGCGCCCAAGCCGATAAGCAGGAGGGCAGCACGCAGAAAAGTCACTACAGATTGCAGAAAACCATGTCGAATTCGACATTGGTCTCGGCATGACGTGGTCGATGGTCGTAGTCAGGGCAGGTGAAGCGGATATTGAGCGCGTATTTGTTGGCGCTGATTTCCGGAACGAACGCCACTTGCGGCTTGAGCGAAACCCGCACCATCTGCGCGGCACTGCCACTGAGCATCATCTGGAATGCGCCGCCCTCTGCAAGCTGATGCTCCGAACGTCCGCTGCCGCGTAACAGCCTGAGTACGATGGACAAGCCGCTGCGCAGCGGCGTTAACGGCTTAAGCCAGGCGAGCAAGGCCGTACGGCGCACTTCGGGCGCCTGGTGTTGCCAGTAGTGGTAGGAGGGCAAATCGAATTCACAGACGCCACCGGGAATCACGGCGCGACTCTTGATTCCCATCAACCAGTCGTTCTCGCGCAAAAACTGGCCGATTTTTCCAGTCATGCCGAGCAGCGCCGCAGAGCACTGCTCAATTTCGTAGAGTGCGCCGGAAAGCGCCTCTTCGGAAATATCCGGATTATTGCGAAAGACAAGAAGGGACTGACGCTGACGTTCGAGTTCCTGAATCATGTCCATCTTGAGATCGGCGCGACCGGCTACTTCGAGAATCTCAAATAGCGCCAAGAGGGCCGCGTGATGCTCCCGCGAGCCTTTCCGCTCAAGAAAGTAGTTCGCCTTGTCGAACAAATCCTCAAGGCGCAGCAGCGTGCGTATGCGCTCATTGAAGGGATATTCGTATGTGATCACGCCGCCGCCAGGTAAGAAAACGCGAAATTCGCATGATTCTGAGGCATTTGCAGCAAAATCTCAACAGTTTGCATTAAGTATTGAGCGGATTTTTGGCCTCTGCCGCCAACGCAAGATAGCGCCGATGCAGGGCGACAACCTGAGCCTGCAAATTATCGCGTCCTGCCCCATTGAAGACTACGTCATCGGCGACCGCCAGTCGTTCTGTGCGCGTTGCCTGGGTGTTCATGATCGCCTGCGCTTCATCGAGTGAGAGGCCGCTGCGCGCCATGAGACGTGAACGCTGCACTGCTTCGTCGCAATCGACCACCAGAATCCGGTCTGCCAACTGACGATACGTCCCGGACTCGACGAGCAGGGGCACGACCAGCAGCACATAGGGTGCTTCCGACACGGCCTGGCAACGGGCTTTACTCTCACGCTGGATCATCGGATGGAGAATGGCCTCCAGCCGGCTCTTGAGCGATGGGTCGGAAAAAACAAGGCGGCGCATTGCCGAGCGATCCAGACCGCCGTCGGCAAGACGCATTGACGGGCCAAAAGCGGCAGCAATTTCCGGCATGGCGGCGCCCTGCACGCCGGTGAGCTCATGCGCGATGACGTCGGTATCAACGATCGCCACCCCGAGCGACGCAAATAAATCAGCCACCGTACTCTTGCCACTGCCAATACCGCCGGTCAGGCCAATGACCAGGCTCATTGCGCCGTCGTTTTCTTGCAGGCAACCATCCGGCTTTCCGGCAGCGCCTCGGCAATGGCTTTGCGCAACGAATCGGCCTGCGTTTCCGACCCGTGAATTTCAAGCAAGGTGCTTGCCGGCTTGACGTTGCGCTCGCCCACCCTGGCCGATTTGACGCCCTGGCTACGCAGCGCTTCAAGGCGTGCCGTGGCCGCCTCCTTGCTGGAAAACAGGCCAAGCGAAATGGCCCGATTGTCCGGCCCGGTCTCCTGCACGATAAAGAATTCCGGAACACGCAGCTTTTTCAACTCGGCGGCTTTGATGTTGGCCTCCTGTTTTGAGGACAATGGGGGGATATAGACCCAATAATTGGCACTGCCCTCGATCGTGGTACGCGCCGTCGTGAATGCCGGAAACTTTTCGGCCAACAGACTTTCGATGCGCGTGCTGTCGGCGACCGGGAGATCACCGAGCGCAAGGCATAGCTCGGGCGCCTTCTTTTCCTCTGTCTTCACGACTTCAGGCTTGGCTGTTTCGGCCGGTGCTTCGTCGCGCGCTACCACCTTGATCTGATCGGCCAGCAACTGCTGCTGCACACGAAAAGCATCGGGCTCGAACGACGTGCCGAGGTAGCCCTGCGTCCACGCCAGAAACACAAGATTGATCAGGATCAACAGAAAAACAAAGGCGCGCATAGGGAACCTCAAGCAAACTTCGGCAAGTGGCACTTGTTATTGGTCGGAAAAGTTCAAGTATAGCCGTGGGGATGACTTATACCTTAAACCCCTGCATCAATCATCCTCCTTGTTCAGGTAATTCCTGGCAATGCTGCGCATCGCAAGGAGCAGCATGCATGGCTGATGGCGCGCCGCGTTGTACCTCGCGCAGTTCAACCCGCTGTGGCGCAAAAGCGGCGATTAGTTGCTCACAGGCGGCGCGAGCGGCAATGCTGTTGTCCTGACTGAAATTGCAGACGTAAAGATCGAGCGTTGCGGCATGCTGCTCGGGCCAGGTGTGAACCGCCAGGTGCGACTCGGCAAGGATCACGGCGCCGGTGGCGCCGGCCGGTTCGGCGGCGCTGCCAAACTGATGAAAGACCTGGCCGACCGGCGTCAGGCCGGGGACCGCGCACACCGCGAGGCATAGTTCGCGTAGTGCATCGACGCTGCATAGCAGACGTGACGCGCAGCGGCAGTCGTGGAGTTCGGCGATGAGGTGTAATCCATTCATGACAAGGGTTCTTAGCTTAACGACGTGACGAAGGATTTTCCAAGGCGATGCAGCGTTCGCTCTGCCGCCAGCACGCCGCGATACTGCGCCTCCTCGAACAGCGAGAAGCCGCTGACGTCGGCGTGGGCAAAGCGCAGACGCGGCCGGTCGGCGGCAAATAGTGCACGTTGCTGGCCCCAGATCAACCCCGGCAGTGGCCGCGCCATGGCGTGTGCATTGCGGAAGACGTCCAGGCGTGTGGTCACCTGCCGGATATCCGGATGCGGCCGCTCGAGCTCGGTGAGAATCTGATCGGCCCAGGCTTTGCGCGTCGTCTCCTGCAAAATCGCCCGGCCCTGTTGCGGCGACATTCCGGAGAGCGCGCGGTAGTAGGTGAACACCGTCGTGCCGGGACGCATCCGCATCTGCTGGTGGGTCGACACCACATAGCCTAGGCCGGGGCTATCGTAGAGCACGTTGTCCCAGGCCATTGACGCGCCGGCCCTGTCCGTCGGGAAACGCGACAGCGTCAGATTGGCAACCAGCCAAGGGGCATATGAAAAGCTCCGGGCGGCCAGCTTCAAGGTGTCCTGTCCGGCAAAGACATGCGGCACGAGAAAGAGCGGCGCGGCCCAGATCAATTGTCCGGCGGACAGGCGCACAGTGCGCTGTTGCTCAGGCTGCCACAGATCGACATTGGTTCGGCCGCCCTCTTCGGCAACGCGAAAAACCAGCGACCCGGTGAGCAGACGGTCTCCGGCACGGGCCTTGATGCTTTGCGCCAAGCCTTCGGTCAGCCAGCCATTGCCCCCCGGCGTGGTGAGCACGGTATCGCTTGCCGCGTCCTGCGCTTCACCGCTGCGGCAGGCAAAATAATGAATGCCGGCCCACGCCGAAACTTCAGAGATGTTGGTGCCGTAATCATCGCGGCAGGCATAGTCGACGTACCAGTGTAGTTGCGGCGAATCGAGTCCCTGCGCCAGCAGCCAGTCGCGCATGCTGAGCCGGTCGAGCGCCAGCAGGTCGGGGGCGCGGCTGGAAAGCGCCATGGGCAGGGCAAAGGCGCGGCGCTGGCCATCGCGCCGCTGTTTGAAAGCGTCGATCAGCGCGTAAAAACGTCGGTACTGCTCAAGCTCGGCGGCGCTGACGCCGTTGTGCGGCAGGATGCCCTCCTGCCACCAGCCATTGCGGTACAGCCGCTCCTGCGGCGTGGCGCAAAGGTAGCGCTCGTCATAACGTGGTCGGGCGGCGCGCGGGTCGCCGTGCAGAACGCCGAGTTCAGCCAGCAACTCGCGTACGGCAGTCGCTTCTCGTGTCGGCAGTGGTAGATAATGCGCTGCCAGAGGGAAGGCACTGACTTCGTTGCGTCCGGACCGCGAATTTCCGCCCGCTTCAGCTTCCAGCTCGACCATGAGAAAGTCATTGAATCCGGATTTGGCGAGCTTCCATCCGGCCGATAGTCCACCGATTCCTGCGCCAACGATGAGCACTGGAACCTCGCGCGTCGCGGATGGTGGCGGCAGATTACGCTCGCGTAGCCGATGGGCGGGGTCGATTGCTGTGCCGAGCAGTGCACCGGGCGGCAAGGCGGCTTGGGCCGGAGCGCCGCATCCGGGCAAGGACGCGAGGCCGGCGGCAGCCAGTGCGGAGAGAAAATCACGGCGCTCCATGATTTAGCGGATGACCTGTCGCCACTCGCGCTCGAAGTAGCGGACCAGCGCCTGATTGTTCAGGTGATTGACTTCGGCGTCGACGCGCGCCATGTCCTTGGCAAACTGGAACAGCGCCGGGGTGGTTTCCGCGGTCAGGAAACGTGTTTCGACGCTATAACCGGCCGGAGGCTGGTAGGCGCGACGACCTGCCAGGACGAAGCCCCACTCGCCGAAAGACGGCACCAGCGCGTGATAGGGCGTGGTCACCAGACCGACACTCTCCAGCGTCGCCACGACGCACCAGAATGATTGGCGAGCGTAAAGTGGCGAGGTCGATTGAATGACGGCCAGCGCGCCCGCTGACAGGTGTTTCTCCAGCAGGCGATAGAAGGCCGCGCTGTAGAGTTTGCCAATGGCGAAATTGGACGGATCGGGAAAGTCGACAACGACAAAGTCGAACACATCGTCGTTATCCTCCAGCCATTTCAGTGCGTCGGCATTGAGCACCCTGACCTTCGGCGAACTGAGTGCCTGCGCATTGAGCTTGCGCAGCGCAGCGGCCGTCGAGAACAGTTGCGTCATCGCCGGATCGAGATCGACCAGGGTCACCGACTCGATCTGCGGGTATTTCAGAATTTCGCGCACCGCCAGTCCGTCGCCGCCGCCGAGGACCAGCACGCGCCGCGCACCGGGCAGCGTGGCCAGTGCCGGATGCACCAGCGCCTCGTGATAGCGGTATTCGTCGCGCGAAGAAAATTGCAGGTTGTTGTTGAGAAACAGGCGCAGGTCATCCCTCCAGCGGGTAATGACAATGTGCTGATACGGCGAGGTCTCGTTGTACACGATCTCATCGGCATAAAGATGCGCTTCGGCCAGCGAGGTGAATTGACCAGCGGCGGCAAAGCCAATGGTCAGCACGGCGAGCGAGACGAAAGCCTGGGTCTTCAGCCAGCCGCTGTTGCGCAGCGGTTCACGAAACAGCCACAGCGCCCACAGGGCGACCAGCACGTTGAGCAGGCCAAAGAGTAGGCCGCTGCGCACCAGCCCGAGTTGCGGCACCAGCAGCAGGGGGAAGAGGATGGAGACGGCGAGCGCGCCCAGATAGTCGAAGGTCAGTACCTGTGAAACCACGTCCTTGAAACTCAGGTCGCGCTTGAGGATGCGCATGATCAGCGGGATTTCCAGCCCGACCAGCACGCCGATGCCAAATACCGCCAGATACAGCGCGAGCTTGAATGGCGTCGAGAACCAGACAAAAATGAAAAACAGTCCAGCCGCCGAAAACCCGCCCAGTACGCCAACCATCAGCTCGATCTGAACAAAGCGCGCCACCAGATTGCGCTCGACGTAGCGCGACAGCCACGAGCCAATGCCCATAGCGAACAGATAACTTCCAATGACGGTGGAAAACTGGGTGATCGAATCGCCGAGCAAATAGCTCGACAGCGCGCCAGCGATCAGCTCGTAGGCCAGGCCGCAGGAGGCGACGATGAAAACCGAAAAGAGCAGCGCCTGATTCATACTGAAAAGCTCAGATATTCACCGCAAAGGCGACCGAAGGAAGTGCAGGGCCAAAAAAACGCGGAGTGCCGCAAAAAATCACAATCCCACGGCTCAGCCACAAACCTTAGTCTACTTGTACAGCACTTGCTCTTTCAAATTGTCCATCACCTTGTCGGCAATTTTTTTGTATTCCGCGAAATACTGCGGCGAGCAGACGTTACCTTTTGTGTGATCGTCAAGGGTACGTTTTACGGTTAGCACCTTGCCTTTCAAAACGTAAGTTGCAGCGTAGGACAGGAACTCGTTCTTCAGTTTCGCGTTGTTCGGAATCGACAATACTCTTAGCGCTTTGGGAAGTTCAATCACATACTCTTCGATGATGGAACCGCCTGAACACGTGACATCAGCCTCTTTTTCAGACTCGGCGGGCGTTCTGACAGCACCCGCAATTGACGCTGAGAGACCAAGTGGCGGTGAGATATAAAAAGCCCCCGGGCCTGGCAGTTTCAAGAACTTTTCAGCGTTAAGACTCGCTTTGTAGTGATAGCTATCGACCATCCCGGTCGGGTCGTCCTTTTCAAACTTGCCATAACCAATCATGCCCTGGCCACGGAAAACGTTCTTGACCAAATCTTCCTCGGCATCCTTCGATATCTTGCGCGCCCAAGCACGCGAGCGCACGGCGCCTTCCCCTTTTTCAACAACTTCAATGCTGCCTGAGGCAGACCCATCCGGTGCGATTTTGATGGCACTTTTTACGTGTTCGCGGTTGCTATTGATCGGTGCAACAGGCGTCTTGGCACCCTCCTTGAACCCTTCAACAAGCAAGACCGGCTTGTCTTGGTCGCTGAACGGCAACATCCCAAATGGCGTTGAATCCGATGTCGAGTCGGCGTACTCATCGAATTCCGGCAGGTACGTGATGACGTGATTTACGTTGGCGACAACCGGGATTTTCGGTAACCGGTAGACCGAGCCGGCATTAACCAGGGCCTGAGTGCTTTTAATGCTCTGCGCAGTCAGGAGCGCCTGAAGCAGCGTGGCGTGGTCTTTACAGTCGCCCATCTTGTTGTCAATAACGAAAGACACGTCGCGTGGTACGACCGCGCCGACGCCGATGCAGTTGCCCGCATAAGTGATGTTTTTGGCTACCCACTCATATAGCGCGCGAGCCTGGTCGACCTTGGCTGCTTTGCCTTTGACGATTTCCGTGGCGAGCGCTGCGATACGCTCTGTAACCACGGCTTTGGGGAGCGCGCGTGCACCATAGGCGGTCGCGATGTCGGCGTAGGTCTTGAAGGTGGAAAAGGCGTAACCTATTTCCTGGTCCGGGTCGAAGACAGTGTAATCGCGGCGGTCGTTCTGGACAGGCCGCTCGTTGGCGTAGCGCCATTCGATGATTTTGCGATCCCCGATCACTCGATTTTCCGCTTCCTTCATGCCGCGTGCCTCATACTGCACCCACATCGATGCGGGGTAATCGAAGCGCACACGGAGGTCATCGAAGGCGATTTGATTGCTGAAGAATTGCGCCGTCGAGTAGTGCTGCGGAAACATAGGCTCGGTTTGCGTGACTTTATAGGAGAGCACAACCGAATCCCCGACAGCGACCTCTGGAAAAACCACAGTCAGCGTGGTCCAGTCTGAATACACCGGCGAATCCTTGCCCTGGCCGCGATTGACCTCGACCTGGTAATTATCCTTCGGGACGTCAATACGCCGTCCATCCGCCTTCAATGTGTAAGCGGCGATGACTTCGGCAGTTTGAGCGCTAGTGCTGTAACTGACAATCGCACGCTTGCTTCGCTCCAGTGCCGTTTCCTTGAGTACGGTCTTCGACCACTCAAGTGATTCGACAGCGGTCCCGTCTTCGTTCACGAGAAAAGACTCGTAGTAACGACCGACCCGCATTTGCAGATCGACGGGGGCACCCGTAGCAGGCCAAACCGAATTGCAGCAGGAAAGCGCAGCGAGAAAAAATGCTGTAGGAATCTTCATGTTTTTATCCTGTTTGTTAGAGTTTCATATCCAAATCGATTAAAGGGAAAGTCTCCGATGCTGGGTCCCGGGCTCTGCACTTTCTTTGGTCGCCTTTGCGGTGAGGTTCTTAAATTCATCACTTGTGGTACGCACGGCTGCCGCTGCCCGAGAGGCGCGAGGTCTGCGCGCCGGTATTGCGCTCGAAGAGGTTCCAGCCCTGATACTGGGCGTTGGCGAAGAAAGCCAGCGCGAGCAGACCGATGACGAGGTTGGTCCTAATCATCTAGTCCTCCTCGCCCTCTGAATCACTTTCAGCATCGCCCTCAATGGCACTTTCGTTCCAGCGCTGCGCTTCAAAGGCGTTGCGCCGCCAGCGCGAAAAGAGCGGGAAAACGACGAGGAGGATCATCACCAGCACGTAGTTCGACCAGGTCACCGGATTGCGGATGACTTCAACCGTATCGACGACGGCGGCTCGGCGGTCCTTGCCTAACTCGTACTCAATGCTCAGGTAATAATTTCCGGGTGGCAGGTTGCGGAAGGCAATGGCGTCATTCCGATCGCCTTCCGACCAGCTTTCGCCATCATCGACGCCACGGTAGTAGCTGACTTCCTGCGCACCCTGATAGGCCTCGCCGGTTTGCTTTTCGACCAGCGTGGTGGTGAGATCGATCCAGTTGTTCTCAATGTCGGTGCTGTGCTTGACGCGCAGGGTCCGCGCCCGGCTGTGCAGCACGAATTCCTGCGTGCTCAGTGTCGCTTCTTCATTATGCGGCGAGAGTACCAGTTGCTGTTTGAGAACGAGCTGCGACGAGAAGAAGAAAACGAAGGCCAGTTGCACCAGCGTCGCCGCCAGCGCCAGTTTCCAGAATAGGCGCGCCATGGCGCGATGACGTTCGACCAGCGGGTTGGGCTGGTTGGCAAAAATGCCGATCCGCGCCGGTGGCGAAAAGCTGATTTTGAACGCGCTACAAAGGTCTTCCGGTTCCAGATACTCGCTCTCCGACCAGTTGGCCTCCTTGTCTGTGACCTCGCGCGAGAGCATCAGCGGCGGGCAGATGTAGTCCTCAATGAAGCAGGATTCACCGACTGCGACGCGCCAGTAGAATTCGCCGACGACGTAGGTGACTTCCGCCCGGCCCGAACTGAACAGTTTGAACTCGTCGCGTTTGCGCGAGAAGGAAGGTTGTCCGCGACTGACCGAGGGCGGGCTGGAAAGGGTTCGCGCGTAGTTCCAATGCCCCTGGTATTCCGTCAGCCAGGCAAAGCCCTGTTCGGCGTTGAACAGCAGGTACTCGGACCAAGCGTACTCTACGTCGTCAGCTCGTGTGCTGCGGCGCAGGAAACCAATCGCTTCCCAGTCGGCGTCGTGCAAGCGGCCCTTGCTGCCAAGCGGTAACCAGGGAACGATGCGCATCGACTGTGCGGCACTGGCGAGCAGTCGGACGTTCTCGTTTTCAATGCCGATGACCGAGCCGCAACTGTCGCAGGCGACGCTCTCGATGGCGCCCGAGTGCACGCTGAGCGACGCCGCGCAATGCGGGCAGTTGAAGGCCGTGGCCTTGATGGTGGCGCCGCCAGCAGAGGCCGCTGTGGCATCCTTCAGATGGGTCAGCTTGAGTTCGTCGAAGGTCGCCGGGTAGCCGACAAAAACCAGTGGCGGCGTTTCGCTGTAGTCGAGGGTGACGAAGCGGTCGTTGCTTCTCAGGTCGGCGGTATTGACGTCGTAACCGGCCTCGACCTTGAACGGTAGTTCGCCCTGCCCGGAGATGCAGCGTGCTGACGCAAGATCGCTGACCCGGAAACTGCGTCCGGCGATGCTAAGCTGCATTTCGGGTCGCAGAGCCTCGAATGCAGGCAGTATGTCAGTCACCGGCACCTGCGAACTGACGACGTATTCGCCACCCGCCTCCGATAGCCAGGCACTGCGCGCATCGTCAAAGAGGATGTGCCATTCGTTCCAGAGCCCTGCCTCATGCTTGAGCTGGATGCGCCCGATGACGCCGAAGTGAAGCCCACGGAATGTTCCCTCGCTGCCGATCTGGATGCAAGTCGGGTCATCCATCAGGTCGGCCATGCGCCCGAGGTTCTTCAGAGCCTCGCCGTCACGCAGCAAGGTGCTGCGACAGAACTCGCACACGGCATAAACCGAAGCCGGCGAGCGGAAGCTGACCGGCGCGCCGCAGGAGGGGCAGTTGGCGGTTTTCACTGAAGGGCGAGAGGCTGCTAGCGCTTCAGCTTAGTTTGCCCAGCAACTCGGCCTTCTTGGTGTCGAACTCGGATTGCGAGAGGATGCCCTTGGCCACCAGTGCGTGCAATTTCTCCAGCGTAGCGACCACCTCATCGGCATTGACCGTTGCCGCAGCAGTTGCGGCCAAACCCGGTTGCATGGCTTGGGTCATGGCCTGTGCCATGCCCTGCCCGATGCTCAGGCCAGCGCCCAGACCGGCGCCGATCCCAGCCATCCCGCCTTCATTTTGCGCCGCCAGCGGTATGCTGTTGGCCACCTGGTACTGGGTAAAGCGCCCCATGTCGCCAAGCATATTCATGCTGATCTTGGTATCGAGAATCTTCTGCAATTCTTCGGGCAGCGAGACGTTCTGCACGACAAAGCTGTCGAGCGCCAGGCCATAGCGGTCGAAAACCGGCGTGAGCTTGTCCTTGAGCGTCGCACCAAATTCGGCCTGATTGGCCGCCATGTCGATGAAGGGAACGCCCGATTCGCCAAACAGGTCGGTCATGGTGCCAATCACCAGGCCACGCAATTGGCCGTCAAGATCATCGACGCCATACTGCTCGCGGGTTCCCGAGATTTCCTTATAGAACCTGCCCGGGTCGGTGAGCTTGTACGAATAGATGCCGAAGGCGCGCATCCGCACCATGCCGAAGTCCTTGTCGCGAATGGTAATCGGGTTCGGCGTTCCCCACTTGTGGTCGAGTTGCAGGCGAGTCGAGAAGAAATAAATGTCGGACTTGAAAGGCGAGTCGAACAGCTTGTCCCAGTTCTTCAGGTTGGTCAGAACCGGCAGCGTGTGCGTGGTCAGTGAATACAGACCAGGTCCGAAGACATCAGCGACCTGCCCCTCATTGACGAACACCGCCATCTGCGAATCGCGCACCGTAAGCTGGGCGCCATTCTGGATTTCAAAGTCCCGCATCGGATAGCGGTAGGCCAGAACACCATCGCCGTCCTCTGTCCAGTGAATGACGTCGATGAACTGCTTCTTGATGAAATCCATAAGTGCCATGTCAATCTCCCTGAAAAAATACTTCCGGATTAATCTGTGAAACGTTGGTTGCAACCTCTTTCAACGCAGAGATCGCAGAGGCGCAGAGGACGCAGAGAAAAACCAAGAGAACTTAAAGAGTTTTGAGAAGAAGCCTAATCCTCTGTAGGGTGAACATCGAATTTCTCTGCGTACTCTGCGCCTCTGCGATCTCTGCGTTGAAAGAGTTTCGGTTAATAACTCATGCAAGCGGCATTAGTTAAGCCTACAGTCAGTGAAAGTGCCGCCAGGAAAATGGCCGGAGCCACCTTGTCGGCTGGAATGTCTTCAGTCAGATGCGGCAGGGTAAAGCGGGCAAGCAGGTAGGTCAGAATCTGGACGGCGCCGGCAATCGCTCCCCAGGCGGCAAGGTCGGCCAGGGTGTCACTATGAGCAATGACATTGGCGATCGGCATGGCAAAACCGAGCACGGCGCCGGAAAGGCTCACCGCCGCTGCCGTGTTGCCCTGCCGGATCAAGGCGATTTCGTCATACGGCGTGACGTTGACATAGACCAGCAGGAATGCGGCAAGCAAGCCGACGGCCAGCGACAGGTAGGCCAGAAAGGTGGGTAGCAGGGTCAACATTTTGGGCAGCATGACATTCTCCAGGACACGCCAACAGACTCCGGTACGTGGCCGGACTGATCCGGTCACTATAGGCGCAAGATTACTGCGAAGCGCTAAAGCGTACCAGCCCATCGAGAATCAGAGTCTCCACCATGCGGAACGGAATGCCCAAATGTGGCGTCAGGCGCGGCGCAGCTCCCCCGGTCAGCAGGCAGACAGCGCCTGGTTCGGCGGAAAGCGCGGCAAACATGCGTTCGATAGCGCCGATCTGGGCATGCAGGCAGCCGCTGACGATGGCATCTATGGTATTGCGCGGCGCACAGCGGAACTCGCCCTCAGCCAGCGGCAGTTGCGCCGTGTTGCGCGCCAGCGAGGCGCGCATCAGGTCAACGCCGGGCAGGATCAGGCCGCCACGGAAATCTCCATGCGCATCGAGCCAATCGACGGTGGTCGCTGTCCCCGCACAGACGACCAGGCAGGCGCTGGAGACCTGAGCGCGGGCGCCGATCAGCGCTGCCCAGCGATCGGCGCCGAGGCGCTCGGGCACTTCATAACCATTGCGCACGCCACAGCATGCTGCGTTCGAGTGCAACCAGAGCAGCGGGTCGTAGCGTTTGGCCAGTGCCACGCTGATTGCCGCACCAACCGCCTCGCCGGCCACATTGCAGGCGACCACGCGCTCAGCGTCTGGCCACCCGGTGGAAACTTCAGCCAGGCGTGACGCTTGGGCCGTGGGTAGGGCGCCCTGCGCCTGCCAGGCGACGCCATCGTGGATGCCCCATTTGATGCGCGTATTGCCAGCGTCGATGGCGATCATAGGGCACGCAGGGAAAGGTCGCCGGACAGGCAACGTTTAATACCGGTCCCGGTCTGCACCAGCAAGGCGCCGTCAAGGTCGGCGCCGCGGCAGACCCCTTCCATCTCAACCCGGCCATCGCGCAGCAGGCGCACTGGCCTGTCCTGCCAGGCATGCCGCGCCTGCCATTGGTCGCGCAACACAGCAAATCCACCGTCGGCAAAGCGGTCGAGAACCTGCGCCAGTTCAAGCAGGAGTTGTGCAAACAGGCGATGACGCTCCGGTAGTGGCAAGAGAACGCCATCCAGGGCGGCAGCGGGCAGCGCGAAGTCGTCACGTTCGACCAGGCTGTCCGGCAGGGTCAGATTGAGGCCAATGCCGATCACCGCCAGCGCACGGTCGGGCTCGTTCTGCAACTCGACGAGAATGCCTCCCAGCTTGGCGTTGTCATGCAAAATGTCGTTCGGCCATTTGAGCGACAGGCCCGTGGCGCCACAGGCTTCAAGAGCCTGCACCACGGCGGAACCAACCGCCAGCGAGAGTCCAGCCAGTCGTTCCAGCCCACCGTCGAAACGCCAAAGTACGGAAAAGGTGAGGCTAGCTTCCGGCGTCGCCAGCCACTGGCGTCCGCGACTGCCGCGCCCGGCGCTCTGCCGGTCGGCGACGATAACGCTACCGGACGGCGCGCCCTGGGCGGCGCGCTTGAGTAGCAGCGTGCTGGTTGATTCGCAGGCGAGCAATGCATCGACATCAAAACGCCCTCGCGCAATCCCGAGCAGGGCGGGCAAACGAAGCGGATCGATCAGCAGGGAAGAGGGGGTGTCAGTCATTGCGTCGGCATCAGCGAATGCCGGCATTATCACTGATTATCCTGGCGCGGGTTCTGGATTGTTGCTCCGCTCACTGTCCAGACCCAGTTCCTGGATCTTGCGCGTAATGGTGTTACGGCCGATGCCCAGAGCCTGCGCTGCTTCGATCCGCCGCCCTCCGGTGTGGGCCAGCGCCCGTGCAATCAGGACGCGCTCAAAGCTGCTGATCAGTTTCTCGTGAACCTGGCCAACACTGCCGGCGAGCAAACGGTCAACTTCCATGGCCAGTCCGCTCTCCCAGTCGAACGTCGTGGACAGTAGCGACGAATCGCGCAGTTCAGCGGGCAGGTCGGCCAGATCAACCAGTTGCCCCGGAGCCATGACGGTGAGCCAGTGACAGATGTTTTCCAGTTGTCGCACATTGCCTGGAAAATCGAGCGACGCAAGATGTCTGAGTGCCGCCTCGGAAAAGCGTTTGGCTTCGACCCCAAGATCCTGCGCGCTTTTGTGCAGAAAATGACGGGCCAGGATCGGAATATCCTCGCGCCGCTCACGCAGGCTCGGCAGACGCACGCGAATCACGTTGAGACGGTGGAAAAGATCTTCGCGAAACAAGCCTTCCTTGACTCGGGTTTCGAGATTTTGATGGGTTGCCGCAATGATGCGGACATTGGCCTTGATCGGCGAATGCCCGCCGACACGGTAATAGTTGCCGTCGGAAAGCACGCGCAGCAGGCGTGTCTGCAATTCGGCGGGCATGTCGCCGATCTCGTCGAGAAAAAGCGTACCGCCCTCGGCCTGTTCGAAACGTCCGCGCCGCTGTGCTGCGGCGCCGGTAAAAGCGCCGCGTTCGTGACCAAAAAGCTCGGATTCGAGCAGATCCTTGGGAATCGCCGCCGTATTGATGGCGATGAAGGGTTTGTCTGAACGCAGACTGTGTCGATGCACGGCACGAGCGACCAGTTCCTTGCCCGAACCCGATTCGCCAGTGATCATCACCGTCGCGTTTGACTGACTCAGGCGGCCAACAGCCCGAAAAACTTCCTGCATAGCCGGCGCCTGACCAAGAATCTCGGGCACCAGGCCAATTTCGCTCGACGCATCAATCTGGTGCAAGCTCTCGTCAATGGCCCGGCGGATCAGCTCCAGCGCCTGGTCGACATCAAAGGGTTTTGGCAAATACTCGAACGCTCCGCCCTGAAAAGCGGCGACCGCGCTGTCCAGATCCGAGTAGGCGGTCATGATGATGACCGGCAGCGAGGGGAAGCGCAGCTTGACCTGTTTGAGCAGCTCAAGCCCCGATTCACCCGGCATGCGAATGTCCGAGACCAGCACCTGTGGAGGTTCGGTGCCCAGATCGAGTTGCGAAAGCGCTTCGCTGGCCGAGGAAAAACTGCGGAAGGGCACCTGCTCTCGGGCAAGGGTCTTTTCGAGCACCCAGCGAATTGACTTGTCGTCGTCGACGATCCAGACAGGTTTCATTGTTTTATCAGACATCATGAAGAGGATGCGTAAGCTGTAGCAATTAGCTTGCCATCACCCCGTGATTAGCGGCATGCGAATCGTGAAGCAGGTGTAGCCCGGACGGCTCTCGCACTCGATCGTTCCCTGATGCTGCTGAACAAAGCTCTGTGCCAGGGTCAGGCCAAGGCCGCTGCCGCCCTGGCGACCGGAAACCAGCGGATAGAACATGCGCTCACGAATGTCATCCGGAATTCCCGGGCCGTTGTCGATCACCTGTAATTCGAGCGCCAGCCGGTAGCGCCGTTTGGCCAGCGTAACCTGCCGGCCGACCCGGGTGCGCAGCGTGATCTGGCCGACCGAGGGCTCGCCGCCAAGCGACGCCTTGATGGCCTGCGCGGCATTGCGCGCGATATTGAGAACGGCCTGAATCAGTTGCTCGCGATCACCCACCAGTTCTGGCAGGCTGGTGTCATAATCGCGGCGGACGCTAAGCGTCTGCGGGAATTCGGCGGTCAACAGGCTGCGCACCCGTTCGAGTATTTCGTGAATATTGACCGGCCCCGGCTGCATCGGCCGATGCGGCGAAAGCAGCCGCTTCATCAGATCCTGCAGGCGATCAGCTTCCTTGATGATGACCTGGGTGTATTCACGCAGGCCCGGGTTGTTAAGCTCGTGTTCGAGCAACTGCGCCGCACCGCGGATGCCCCCCAGCGGGTTCTTTATTTCGTGCGCCAGGTTGCGGATCAGTTCGCGGCTCGCCAGTTGATCGGTAATCTGACGCTCTTCACGCGAGGCCTTGAGTTGTTGATCGATCGGCCACAACTCGACGAGCAGGCGCGCCTGCGGCGAATCGGTCGGGTTGACCGTACAGTTCAGATGTAGGACCACCCCATCATTGCGCTTGAACGTGATGCTCTGGCCGGTATAACTCCAGCCCTGCGCGAAGGTATTTTCGAGCGCATCCTGGAGTGCGCCCGGGCATTCAACAACGCTGTCCAGGCGACATCCGACAAAGGTCTTGCTGCTGATCGCCAGCAGATTCTCCGCAGCGGAATTCATGTAACGGATGGCAAAATTCTCGTCGAGCAGCACCACTGACGAGGACAGCAGGTCAAGCCCGCCGAATGGATTGAGCGAGGGGTCAGGCATTTTCTTCAGGGACCAGTGACAGTGCCAGGCCAGGATCAGCGCAGCTTGGAAATCTCTTTCTGGATAGCCTCGATATTGCGCTCGTGCAAAGCCACCTTGTCCCGGTAAGGCTGCACCCGCTCATCAATCTTGCCGCCACTGATGCCGCCACCGCCTTTATTCTGCATGCGTTCATTGGGCAGTACGGTCGCCTCCTGCTCGGCAAGTTCCTTCCTGGCCTCTTCGAGATTTCTCTGCTCGGCCGCCAACTCGCTGTCGAGAATACGCCGGCGATCCGTATCGCGCGCCTTCTGCGTCGTGTCGTCAACCTTCGGAAAAGTTGCTGGCGTCGACGGTTTTACTGCCGCCCTGGGCGCTGGTGCTGGAACAGCGGCGGGGGTGCCTAGATCCATAGCCGTGCATTTGGCGCCCTTGGCGGAGGACTTGATGTTTGAGAACGATTTGTGCCCACTTTCGTCAACGCACTGATACATGACATCCGCCTGTACCGGCATCGCGGCCAGAAAAAACAATGCGACCGGAAAATACAGCTTTTGGGAATTCATCGTGTTCCTGTCCGTTGGTGGTGGCCTGAAGTCGACTACGAAGAGCAGTGTATGGGATGACCCGGTGAATTACAAACGCCGCAAGCACACGGACGGTGCACAAAAAAAGGACGGGCACGCCCGTCCTTTCCTGCCTGCTCGGCTAATAACGCATTAGCAACTGTAGTACAAATCGAATTCGACCGGGTGGGTCGTCATGCGAATCTTGTTGACCTCGTCCATTTTCAGTTCGATGTAGGCATCGATCCAGTCGTTGGAGAAGACACCACCTTGCGTTAGGAAGTCGCGATCCCTGTCGAGTTCGGACAGAGCTTCTTCAAGGCTGGCGCAAACGGTCGGGATTTTCGCATCTTCTTCTGGCGGCAGATCGTAGAGGTTCTTGTCGGCAGCATCGCCGGGGTGAATCTTGTGCTGGATGCCGTCCAGGCCGGCCATGAGCAAGGCCGTGAAGCATAAGTAAGGATTGGCGATCGGATCCGGAAAGCGGGTTTCGATGCGGCGCGCTTTGTCGGAGGCAACGTGCGGAATACGAATCGACGCCGAGCGGTTCTTGGCCGAGTACGCCAGCTTGACCGGCGCTTCGTAATGCGGAACCAGACGCTTGTACGAATTGGTGCCCGGATTAGTGATGGCATTGAGCGCCTTGGCATGCTTGATGATACCGCCAATATAGAAGAGCGCCAGTTCAGACAGGCCGGCGTAGCCGTTGCCGGCGAACAGGTTCTTGCCATCCTTCCAGATCGACTGGTGCACGTGCATTCCCGAGCCGTTGTCGCCGACGATGGGCTTGGGCATGAAGGTCGCCGTCTTGCCGTACTGGTGGGCAATGTTATGCACCACGTATTTGAGGATCTGCGTCCAGTCGGCGCGCTTGACCAGTGTGCTAAACAGGGTGCCGATTTCGCACTGACCGGCGGTGGCCACTTCGTGGTGATGCACTTCAACCGGAACGCCGAGGCTTTCCAGTGTCAGGCACATGGCCGAACGGATATCGTGCAGGCTATCGACCGGCGGCACTGGGAAATAGCCGCCTTTGACTGTTGGACGGTGCCCCGAACCGCCGCCGCCATCGCTCTTCTCACCCGAAGTCCAGGCCGCTTCCTGAGAATAGATTTTCAGGTTGCAACCGGACATATCGACGCTCCACTCGACCGAGTCGAAGATGAAAAATTCGGGTTCCGGACCAAAAAAGGCGGTGTCGCCGATACCGGTGGATTTCAGATAAGCTTCAGCGCGCTTGGCGATCGAGCGCGGATCGCGATCGTAACCACGACCATCGGCCGGATCGACAACATCACAGGTCAAAACAAGGGTTGTTTCGTCGAAGAAGGGGTCGATGTAAGCGGTCGTGGGGTCAGGCATCAACTGCATGTCAGAGGCTTGAATACCCTTCCAGCCGGCAATTGAAGAACCGTCGAAAGCGTGGCCGTTCTCAAACTTGTCTTCGCCAAAGGCGCTGACCGGAACGGTGACGTGCTGTTCCTTGCCACGGGTATCGGTGAAACGGAAATCAACAAACTTGACGTCGTTTTCCTTGACCATCTTGATTACGTCTTGCGGGCTTGCCATATGCAAAATCTCCTCAGCGGATGCCGGTGAATCCGGCGACAATAGAAAAAGGTGCTCTCGGTATCAGCAGAATCCATGCCAACTCACGCGCGGGCAACGTGGCATTGTGCCATAAGGCATTATGGCTTGCCCGGAGTATTTTTCCGCGTCCACATGGTGCGCTGTATTCAAGTTTTGCACCATAACAGTGCCTTGCCGTGTATGTTCCAGGACCGGCACGGGTGGGGCAACTGATTTATACTTTGAACTCTTAAATCTGGACCTTGCCATCATGGGAAAGCTTACCGAACTTCTTAATCTCGCCCAGGCGCGCGCGCGCGAACTCGGACTGCCCTATGCCGGCGCCCTGACGCCAAAAGAAGCCTTCGAAATTGGGCAGTTGGCCCCCGGCGCCAAACTCGTCGATGTCCGCACCCGTGCCGAGTGGGATTGGGTTGGCAGAATTCCGGGGGCCGAGGAAATTGAGTGGATGAGCTACCCGGTGAATCAGCCCAACAGCCATTTCCTCGCCCAGCTCAAGCAACAGGTCGACCCGGAAGCGCTGGTCATGTTTATTTGCCGCAGCGGCGCGCGCTCGCACAACGCCGCCTGCCTCGCCAGCCAGGCCGGCTATAGCGCGTCCTACAACGTACTTGAAGGCTTCGAGGGCGACAAGGACGCCAACGGACAGCGCGGAAAGACTGGCGGTTGGCGCCACGCCGGCCTGCCTTGGAAAAGCTGACCGCGCCGACGATCCGAGATCAGTCAATGAAGACCGCCAGCATTAATTTCGACAAATTCAACCAATTGCAGGATGCCGCCTGCCACGAGCGTATTCGCATCGCTCGCGCCAAACTTGGCCAGCGTGCGGTCATTCTCGGTCACCACTACCAGCGCGCCGATGTCTATCAATACGCCGACCTGACCGGCGACTCGCTCAAGCTCTCGCGCCTGGCCTCGCAGACCGACGCCGACTATATCGTTTTCTGCGGCGTGCATTTCATGGCCGAGGTCGCCGACTTCATGTCGAAACCGCACCAGAAGGCGATTCTGCCCGATCTGGCGGCCGGTTGCTCGATGGCCGACATGGCCAATCTGGCCAAGGTCGAACGCTGCTGGCGCGAACTGAACGAGGTGTTGAGCGCCGATGAGATGTTCACCCCGGTGACCTACATCAACTCGGCGGCTGACTTGAAAGCCTTTTGCGGCGACCATGGCGGCATTGTATGCACCTCGTCGAATGCGGAAAGGATTGCCCAATGGGCGTTCGCCCGGCGCGAGAAGATCCTGTTCTTCCCCGACCAGCATCTGGGCCGCTGGACGGGTTACAAAATGGGAATCCCGCTCGACGAAATGATGGTCTGGGATCCCGATCTCGAAATGGGTGGGCTGACTCCGGAGCAAATCCGCCAAGCCAGGCTGCTGCTCTGGAAAGGCCATTGCTCCGTGCACCAGATGTTCCAGCCAGCGCACATCTTGAAGTTCCGCAACCAGCACCCGGACGGGTTGGTCATCGCTCACCCCGAGTGCAGCTTCGAGGTATGCAAGCAGTCGGACTTCGTCGGATCGACTGAACTGATCGTCAAGACCATCAAAGAGGCCGCGCCAAACACGCGCTGGCTGGTTGGTACTGAACTCAATCTGGTCAATCGGCTGGCCGAAGAAGTAAAGCTCGAAGGCAAGACCGTCCAGTTCATGGCGCCGACCGTTTGCATGTGCTCGACGATGCAGCGCATCGACCCGCAGCACCTGGCGTGGGTGCTGGAAAATCTGGCCGAAGACAATGTCGTCAACCAGATCAAGGTGCCAGATCACGAAGCCGGCCTCGCCCGGCTGGCGCTCGATAGGATGCTAAAGGCATCGTAGGCTTGGGGCGCTTCGGCCTCGGTCAGAAAGCGCTCGATTTCTTCGAGCTTGCGCTCTGGGAGTATTTTCAATTTTTTGCATCGCAAGGAAATCGCGTATAATGCGCGGTTCTTCTTAACACTTTACTTTGTTCTTTGGAGTCCAACATGTACGCGGTCATAAAAACCGGGGGCAAGCAATATCGCGTTGTCACCGGCGAAAAATTGAAAATAGAACAGATACCGGCAGAAGTTGGCGCAGAAATCACTCTTGACCAGATCCTCATGGTAGGCGAAGGCGAGTCCGTGCAAGTCGGCACTCCCCTGCTTACCGGTGCTTCAGTCAAGGCGACTGTGCTTTCACAAGGCCGTCACGACAAGGTCACGATCTTCAAAATGCGTCGCCGCAAGCATTATCAGAAGCATCAGGGCCACCGTCAAAACTACACCGAAATCCGCATCGACGGCATCGCGGCTTAACTGAAAGGAAACTGACTCATGGCACATAAAAAAGCAGGCGGCAGTGTCCGGAACGGTCGCGACTCCGAGTCGAAGCGTCTTGGCGTAAAGCGTTACGGCGGACAGTTGGTGGTTGCCGGTAATATCATCATTCGCCAGCGTGGCACCGAGTTTCACCCGGGTGAAAACGTTGGCATGGGCAAGGATCACACCTTGTTCGCACTGGTTGAAGGTCACGTTCAATTTGCCGTCAAAGGTGAAAAGCGTCGGCGCACGGTCAGTATCGCTCCTGTTGCCTGATCGCGTAACACCTCTGCCCAAAAGCCCTATCCTGTTGGTAGGGCTTTTTAATTTCGCAGACCGAATCCACCACGGAACCGTTTCATGAAATTCATCGACGAGGCCAAAATTTACGTTGCAGCCGGCGACGGCGGCAACGGCGCCGCAACCTTCCGGCGCGAGAAGTACGAGCCGGAAGGTGGTCCAAATGGCGGTGACGGCGGCCGCGGTGGCAGTGTTTATGCGGTCGCCGATCGCAATCTCAATACCCTAATCGAATTCCGTTACTCTCGGAAATTCCTTGCCCAGCGCGGTGGCAACGGGGCGTCGAGCGATTGCTACGGCAAAGGCGGCGACGACATCACCCTGCACGTGCCGGTCGGCACCGTGATTGCCGACGTCAACAGCGACAAGATCGTCGCCGACCTCGACGTTGACGGCAAGACGGTTCTGATCGCCAAAGGCGGTCGTGGCGGCCTCGGCAACATCCATTTCAAGTCAAGCATCAATCGCGCACCTCGCCAATTCACCAAGGGTGAGCCGGGCGAAGAGCGCGATCTGCGCATGGAACTGCGCGTACTCGCCGATGTGGGTCTGCTCGGCCTGCCCAATGCCGGCAAGAGCACTTTTATCCGTGCCGTCTCGGCGGCGCGTCCGAAGGTTGCCGATTACCCTTTCACCACCATGCACCCGAATCTGGGCGTGGTTCGCGTCAATGAAAACAAGAGTTTTGTTATCGCCGACGTTCCCGGCCTGATTGAAGGGGCAGCCGAAGGCGCCGGCCTGGGCATCCGCTTTCTCAAACACTTGGCACGCACGCGCGTGCTGCTGCACATTGTCGATCTAGCACCGCCCGACCCGGAAGCCGATCCGGTTCATGACGCCCGTGCGATTGTCAGGGAACTTGAAAAATACAGCCCCGAACTTGCGGCCAAGCCACGCTGGCTGGTTCTCAACAAACTGGACCTGATCCCCGAAGACGAACGTGACCAGCGTGTCAGCGACTTTCTGACCGCCTACGGTGATGGTGATAACGCCCCCTTTTTCCGGATCAGCGCGATCAGCGGCGAAGGCTGCCGTCCCTTGATCTACAAATTGCAGGACGCGCTCGACACTTTGGCCCCGCCGCCCCCGATGGCCGATACTGCGCTTGACGAGCATTTCCCGGAAGATTTAGAAAACGACGACGCAAACACCTAGCCATGGCCCCGACCCGCATCGCTGAAGCAAAACGACTTGTCATCAAGGTAGGCTCAGCCCTCGTCACCAACAATGGCGAGGGCCTCGATCTATCAGCCATCAACGAATGGGCGCGGCAAATTGCCCAGTTGCGGCAGAGCAACAAGGAGGTTCTTCTGGTGTCCTCGGGCGCCATTGCCTGTGGTATGCAGCGCCTTGGCTGGAGCAAACGTCCGCGCGCGGTGCATGAACTTCAGGCCTGTGCTGCGGTCGGCCAGATGGGGCTAGCGCAGGTCTATGAAAGCGCTTTTGCCAGCCACGGATTGCACACTGCTCAGATCCTGCTCACACACGACGACCTCGCCGACCGTAAGCGCTACCTGAATGCGCGCTCAACCCTGTCCACCCTGCTCCAATTGGGAGTGGTGCCAATCATCAACGAAAATGACACAGTCATTACTGACGAAATCAAGTTCGGTGACAACGACACGCTCGGCGCACTGGTTGCCAATCTGGTCGACGCCGATTGTCTGATCATCCTCACCGACCAGCAGGGGCTGTTTACCGCAGATCCGCGCAAGGACTTGAGCGCCTCGCTGATTGCCGAAGCCCGTGCCGGCGACCCGGCGCTGGAAGCCATGGCCGGTGGCGCCGGAACGCAATTCGGCAAGGGCGGCATGATCACCAAAGTTATCGCTGCCAAACGCGCGGCCAGCAGTGGCACACACACCGTCATCGCCAGTGGGCGTGAGCAGAACGTCATGCCGCGGCTGGCGCTTGGCGAATCCCTCGGCACCCTGCTGGTGTCTGAGACCCAGCCACTCAATGCACGCAAGCAATGGCTGGCCGATCACCTGCTGCTTAATGGAAAACTTGTTCTCGACGACGGTGCCGTCAAGGCGCTGCGCGCGGGAAGAAGCCTGCTGCCAATCGGCGTGCTCGGCGTTCAGGGCGAATTCGAGCGTGGCGCTGCTGTTGCCTGCCTCTCAGCAGATGGCGTCGAGGTCGCCCGTGGCCTCATCAACTACGGCAGCAGCGACGCGCGACGGATTGCCCGGCGCGCCAGCCAGGACATCGAAGCGATTCTCGGTTATATCGACGAGCCCGAAATCGTTCACCGCGACAACCTTATTCTTCGCTGATCGGGCGACGCAGATTCTGAAACGGGTCGATCACCGTTTCTTACGGTCTTCGCTTGCCTGTTTCAGGTGTTCAATCCGCGGTAGAACTTGCCGTGGCTCAGGCCGGCCAGTTAGGGCGAATTCTCTAACGGTTGCCGATCGTTCAAGGGGGATAATAGCGGCACGATTGTTACGGGAGAACACTATGGGCAGCAAAACGATCTCTGAACGAAAAGCGCACTATCTCTCCGGTTGGCTGGCGCTTTTTTTATGGCTGCTGGCACTGGCAGGGGTTGTCCGGTTTTTTATCGGCAGCATTCTGTTTCGCGGTGAACTGCCCCTCGCCGGGCTGCTCAGCATCCTGCTGCTCGGATTTCTGAGCAAGGGCTTCGTCATTCTGCAGCCAAATATTGCCGGTGTGCTGATCTTCTTCGGGCGCTATTCCGGAACCATTCGCGAGGGTGGCTTCTGCTGGTTCAACCCCTTCAGCCGACGGCAGAACATCTCGTTGCGCGTCGTCAATCTCAACACCCCGACGCTCAAGGTCAATGACATGGCCGGCAACCCGATCGAAGTTGCTGCTGTCATCGCCTGGCGCGTTAACGATACCGCCAAAGCCAGCTTCGAGGTTGAAGACTATGCCGCCTTCCTCGCCATCCAAGGCGAGTCGGCGATCCGTGCAGTAAGCAGCACACGTTTCTACGACGGCGACCCGCATGGACAAAACTCATTGCGTGGCGATCTTGTCGCTGTAGCGCAAATGCTCACCGAAACGATCCAGTTACACGTCGAACTGGCCGGGCTGGAAATCATCGAAGCTAAGATCACCCACCTCGCCTACGCCCCGGAAATCGCTGCCGCGATGCTGCGCCGGCAGCAGGCCGCAGCGGTCATTGCCGCACGCCAGCTGATCGTCGAAGGCGCCGTCGGCATGGTCAAGATGGCGCTCGACAAATTGCAGGCCGATGGCGTGGTCACCCTGTCCGACGCCGATCGGGTGCAGCTTGCCAGCAATCTACTCACCGTACTGGTTTCCGAGTCGGAGACGCAACCGGTGCTCTCGATGTCGCAGTCGCGATAGCTTGGAGCAGTCACAAGTTGCTCGCAATTGAGGAATCACCAATGCCCGCCAATCTAAGCGATCTTCTGGGTACCGCCCTGGCCGCGCGCCACACCCTGCTTGAACAACTACACGCCGAGCAAACCAATGCCTACCGCCTCTTTCATGGCAGCGTCGAGGGGGGGCCGGACTGACGGTTGATCGCTATGGCGACGTATTGCTGGCGCAGAGTTTCCACCGACCGCTGGAGGCGAGTCTGCTGGCTGAACTTGAAACGTTCTACGCTGGCGTATTTCCCGCACTGCCCGTGTTTTACAACGATCGCAGCCAGGCCAACTCGAGAATCGCCAATGCGCTGCCGTCCGAGAGTATTGCCGCCGCTCACGAGTTACGCCAGTTTCAGGAGATGGGCGTCAATTATCGCTTTCAGGCGCGACACGCCGGGCAGGACCCCTGGCTCTTCCTCGATCTGCGTGCTGGTCGTCGCCGTGTGATGCAGGAAAGCGCCGGAAAATCGCTGCTCAACCTCTTTGCCTATACCTGTGGCGTCGGTATTGCCGCCGCCAGGGCCGGCGCGCGGCACGTGGTGAATGTGGACTTTTCCGAAGCGAGCATCGCCATCGGCAAGGACAATGCGCGTCTGAACGACTTGCCGATTCGCCTGCGTTTCGTCAAAAGCGACGCCTTCGCCGCGTTGCGTCAGCTCTCCGGGCAGGGACAGGCGCAGATGGTGCGCGGAAAACGCATGCCCCCCTTTCCCAAGCTCGATGCGCACCAGTTCGACGTCGTATTTCTCGATCCGCCGCGTTATGCCAAGAGCCCGTTTGGCGTCGTCGATTTGGTCAACGATTATGCCGCACTGTTCAAGCCGGCGCTGTTGTGCACCGCTGAAGGCGGCACGCTGATCTGCTGCAATAACGTTGCCGAGGTCAACTCCGAAACCTGGCTTGATCAACTCGAACGCAGCGCGCGCAAGGCCAGGAGAGGGATTCGTGACGTCGAGTGGATTGCGCCCGAAGCAGATTTTCCAAGCTCAGACGGGCAGGCGCCGCTGAAAATTGCGTTGCTGCATGTTTGACTTCAGCTCACTCGCGCCTCGAAACCATTTTCCAAAAACAGCGAAACCATGACCATTTCATGAAAACTCCGAAAAGACTCGCCGCGATGGTTGAAGAGGGCCTCGTCGACGAGGTGATTGGCCAACTAATGAGCGGCAAGGAGGCCACCGTCTACGTTGTTCGTTGTGGTGAGCATATCCGTTGCGCCAAGGTTTACAAGGAAGCCAATCAGCGCAGCTTCCGCAATAACGCTTCCTACCAGGAAGGGCGCAAGGTCAAGAACAGCCGGCAGGCGCGCGCCATGGAAAAAGGCAGCCGTTACGGGCGCAAGATGCAGGAGGAAGTCTGGCAAAGCGCCGAGGTCGATGCCCTGTACCGCCTATCTGCCGCCGGTGTGCGGGTTCCACAGCCGCATATCTGCTTCGCGGGGGTCTTGCTGATGGATCTGGTGGTCGACGCTGAAGGTCATCCGGCGCCGCGTCTGAATGATGTCGAACTCTCCGAGGAACTAGCGCTGAAATTTTATGACATACTCATCAATCAGGTGGTGCGCATGCTCTGCGCCGGTGTCATTCACGGCGACCTTTCCGAATACAACATCCTGGTCGGTGCCGACGGCCCGGTGATCATCGACCTGCCGCAAGCGATCGATGCGGCGGGCAACAGCAACGCCGCCGAATTGCTAGCGCGCGACGTCAATAACCTGCGCAGCTATTTTGGCGCCTTCGCCCCCTCGCTCAATGACAGCCAGTACGGCAAGGAAATCTGGGCGCACTACGAAAGCGGCCTGCTGACCCCAGAACTGCCCTTGACCGGCCGCGTCGAGCTTGACGAAAGTCTCGCCGACGTCGATGCGGTGCTGTTGCAGGTCGAGATGGCAATCAGGGAAAACGAGATTCGCCGCATGTGCCGGGAGGAATAAGAGTCAATCCCTGACGGTTTATACTCCCCATTTTAGGGACTAAAATCCCCAATTCAGGGATGTTTGACGCAGAACACATTCAGATGATGAATTTCGCTCGGAATACTCGGAGCGTGGTTTAAATTGGATCGCCAATTTTCGTGCTTGATGAGCAGAAAATGCTGCCAAACAGCAGACAACGGAAGAACTCCGTTCCCCGTCCCATTTTTGACCTCCTAGCGGTTCTTTGTCGGTGACATTGTCGTTTGTCGCGCTTCAAATAAATCGGAGCCAGCATACTCGCATCCCGACGGAGTGGCTGAATCCGGCCGACTTGAGCCGGGGGGCTGGGCAATGAACGCTAAATATCCGATGGGAGCTTGGAGGCCATCATCTCCTTCCGGTCGATCTTGCGCCCGTCGACAATGAACGTTCCGTCACCAACAGCGTGAACCATACGCCTCTCCTTGCGTGTGGTATCGAGGTATGCGGCAACCGCTTCTAACACGACAATGTTGTGCTTTTGGATGATGTCGATGACCCTGCACTCGATGTTGGCGAGGCACTCCTTGATCAAGGGCGGCCTGACGAGCTTGGCCTGCACTGGGGTGAGCTTAAACCGGGCAAACTTGTCTGTATCCGCCCCGGAGCACGTCCCTATGCCAACCACCTTATCCAGTAGGTCGACGGTGGGAATGGCAATGACGCACTCCCGATTCTCTCGCAACGCCGCGAAGGAGTGATTCCACTCACCCGTGGTGATAGCAAATACCGGAGTGAAATCCATCACCATGGTCCAGGAAATAGTCATGATGTTGTCTTTTTTCCCGTCATGCGTCGTCACAAGGACCACAGGCCCTGACTCCATCAGAGTAAAAGCCTTGCTCAGTTTCAGCGGGCGCATGAGAGCACCTCCGATAGCCATGCCAAGCTTGCGCGCTTGATGTTGCCTGCGAGACGCAATAGGGCATTACAGCCGACGCGAGCATCCGTTGTGGAGTAGTCAAATGGCCGAACTGAGACCGATTCTCTCTTGACGATTAAATATGCCATAAAATTATTTCAGCGCGCAATCTGAATTCGTTCATGGAAATCAAACTCCCATTTAAAAGGGCTCTTCTGGTTCAAGGCTCAGGCCCAGATTCCCAACTCCGTCATCTGCCTTGTCGCCGCCTCGGCCCAGCCGCGGTTGGCAGCCGGGCTGGCCGGGCTCGGGTGCAGCACCTTGCTGATGCGCACACCCATTCCGTCCAGCGCCTGCGCTGCACGTGCTTCGGCAAAGCCACCGACGCCGATCACCCACTGCGGTTCGAGCGCCGTCATCAGCGCTCTGAGGTGCTGGTCGCAGGCTGCGTAGAGTGGCATCGTTTCGGCGGCGGACAACTTGTCCGGGGTGAGGTTGCGACCGCCGTCGAAAAACGCTAGCGGGCAGTAGTTGGCGACAAAATGCTCGGCGAAGAAGTCGTCGGCGCTGGCAAAACGCTGGGCAAACAGGCCCCACAGGCGCCGGCCGCTGACCTCGGAGCGGGTGCAGGCAAAGCCCTCGATTGGACGTTTTGGGTTTTCCCGTTCCGGCTGTTTGACTTTGGCCTCGATTCCCATCCAGTCGCGAACGGCGGCGATTTCGCCAAAGGGAACACCGCATTGCACCATGCCGAAGGGGCCAGGATTCATGCCAATGAAAACCACCTTCTTGCGACTGGCGCCATAGCTGCGCAGATACAACTCATGCGGGGCCCAGGCGTAGTCGAGCGGATTGTAGCGGTGTGACACGGGTGGGGCGAAAGCGAGATTTTCGACCCTGGCCGACAATTCGCGGGCGGCGGCGATCAGTGTTTCGGCGATGGTTTGCTCAGGCAACGGGCACTCCTTTTACAGGGGGCGGTGGCGGAGGTGTATTCCACGGCGCCACGCGCGATAGCAGCAGCATGCCGGGAACCGCCAGCACGGTGCATAGCAGGAAGAAGTGAAACCAGCCCATACTTTCGACCAGAGCGCCTGCCGAGGCATTGATGAAGGTGCGCGGGACGGCGGCCAGGCTGGTGAACAAGGCAAACTGGGTGGCCGTGTAGGCCGGGTGCGTAGCGCGCGCAATGAAGGCGACAAAGGCGGCGGTGCCCAGGCCAACGCCGAGCGCCTCGACACCGATGACGGCGGCCAGCGCCAGACGCTGGTCGACGCCGATGACTGTCTGCGGCCCGAGCCAGGCGAGCATCGCAAAGCCGAGAATCGAAACGAGTTGCACGACGCCGAACAGCCACAGCGCGCGATTGATTCCTAGGCGTACCATCCACAGGCCGCCGAGCAGGCCGCCGATCACTGCCGGCCACAGGCCGGCGTGCTTGGCGATCAGGCCGACGTCGGTTTTCGTGAAGCCCATGTCGAGATAAAAGGGGGTGGCCAGCGCGGTGCACAGCGAGTCGCCGAGCTTGTAGAGGAAAATGAAGGCCAGCACCCGCAGCGCGCCATGCAAACCGGCGCGCCCCATGAATTCATTGAAGGGTTCGACGACGGCCTGACGCAGGGTTCTTGGCGCGGCATGGGCAGCGGCTGGTTCTTTGACCAGCAGGATCATAACCATGCCGGGCAGCATGAAGGCGGCAGTGATCCAGAAGACCTGCGACCACGGCAAGAGGTCGGCCAGAATCAGCGACAGCGAACCCGGGACCAGCCCGGCGACGCGGTAAGCATTGACATGCACGGCGTTGCCCAGGCCCAGTTCGAGTTCAGAGAGCAACTCGCGCCGATAGGCATCGAGCGCGATGTCCTGGGTCGCGGAGAAAAGTGCGAGCAAGGTCGCGATCCACAGCACCGGAGCAATGTTGTCCCGCGGCGAAAACCCGCCGAGCAGGCCGATGCACAGCAGCAGGCTGATCTGCATGAGCAGGGCCCAGCTGCGCCGCCGGCCAAGCAGGGGCAGGGCATAACGATCGAGGAAGGGAGACCAGAGAAACTTCCAGGTGTAGGGGATCTGGACCAGAGCAAAAAAACCGATGGTTTTGAGATTGACCCCCTCGCTGCGCAGCCATGCCGGGAGAAGATTAAGCAGCAGGTAGAGCGGCAGGCCAGAGCTAAAACCGGTGAACACGCAGATCAACATCTTGCGCGTCAGCAAGACGCGCAGAGCGTCTGGCAACTCCCCTGGCATCAGGTTTTTTGACCGAGACGGTAAAAGGCCAGGCTGCCATTCAGATTGGGGTCGTCGTTCACCTCTTGCCCGTTTTCGTCAAAAGCCAGGCGTTCGCGGATTTTGATATCGAGCTTGCCGCACAGCGCCTCAAAGTCAGCGATGGTGAAAAAGCGCACGTTTGGCGTCTCGTACCACTGATAAGGCAGATTCTCGGACACCGGCATGTGCCCCTGCGCAATTGCTGCCCGATTGGCGCGATAGGCGAAATTCGGGAAACTGACGACGGCCTCTTCGGCAACACGCAACATCTCGCCCAGGATGCGTTCGGTGGCATGCATGGCCTGCAAGGCCTGGGAAATGATGACGTGATTGAAGGACTGGTTCTCAAAGCCCGAGAGCCCTCTTTCAATGTCAATCTGGATCACGTCGACGTCGTTGCGAATGCAGTTGAGTACGCTCTGGGGATCGATCTCGACGCCATAACCGGTGACCCCCTTGGTTTCGCGCAGATAGCGCAGCAATCGTCCGTCACCGCAGCCGAGGTCGAGTACCCGCTCAGCGGGCGGAATCCAGTTGGCGATGACGGCGAAGTCGAAACGCTCCCGTTCTTTGGCCGTAAAGTTCATACGGATATATTCTCCAGATAAGCGCGCAGCACGGCGTGATAGTGGGCGTCATCAAGCAAAAATGAGTCATGCCCGGCGTCGCAGTCGATCTCGGCGTAGGCGACATGGCGCTGGTTGTGCAGCAGGGCGAAGACGATTTCGCGCGAGCGAGCCGGGGCAAAGCGCCAGTCGGTTGAGAAGCTGGCGACAAAAAAACGGGCCTTGGCGCGCGCCAGTGCCGCAGCTAGGTCGCCGTTATAGGCGTAAGCCGGGTCAAAATAGTCGAGCGCCTTGGTGGTGATCAGATAGGTGTTGGCGTCGAAAAAACCGGCGAACTTGTCGCCCTGATAACGCAGGTAGGATTCGATCTCGAAGTCGACGTCGTAGCTGAAACGATGCTCGCCATGGCGCAACTGGCGGCCAAATTTCTCGCCCATCTGGCTGTCTGAAAGGTAGGTGATGTGGCCGACCATGCGCGCCAGCCGTAAGCCATTGGTCGGCACCAGACCATGTTCGGCGTAATGTCCGCCGCGAAAATCGGGGTCGGAGATGATGGCCTGCCGGGCCACTTCGTTGAAGGCGATGTTCTGTGCTGAAAGTTTGGGTGCCGAGGCAATCACCATGGCATGCCGGATGCGATCGGGAAACTGCAACGACCACTCGAGCGCCTGCATGCCGCCCAGGCTGCCACCGATGACTGCGGCCCAGGTGTCTACGCCTAAGTGGTTGGCAAGCCGGGCATGCGCCGCAACCCAGTCCTCGACCGTGACCATCGGAAAATCAGCACCGTAATGTTTTCCGGTTTCCGGATTGATCGACAACGGCCCGGTTGAACCGTAGCAACCGCCGAGATTGTTGACTCCGACGACAAAGAACTTGTTGGTATCGAGCGGCTTACCCGGGCCGATGAGGTTGTCCCACCAGCCAAGATCCTTCGGCCTGTCGGCATAAACACCGGCGACGTGATGGCCGCCGGACAATGCGTGGCAAACCAGCACGGCATTTGAACGCGCCGCATTAAGCGCGCCATAGGTTTCGAAGGCGAGTTCAAAACCGGGCAGCACGGCGCCGCTTTTCAAAACGATCGGCTCATCGAAACGGACCCGTTGCGCAGCAACGACTCCGACTGAATTTTTTGGTGACATATTTTATGCTTAAAGGGAGTAGTTAACCACAACGGGCACAAGGAAAGCGAAAGATAAAGTTTGACTCGTTTGTTTTTTGGTTTTCGTTGTGCCCGTTGTGTTCGTTGTGGTTTGAAGCTGCTGTTCCCTGGTGCTGTGCCCGTCACATATTGAGGCGTTCGATCTGCTCCTGAATTTTCGCCGGCTCCTCAAGACGCAGGATGCGTCGTACGATCGGCGTCACTTCAGAAATGTCGCTCTGCTTGATCCTCTGCTTGACCGCCGGAATCTGCGCCGGGTACATCGAAAACTGGCGTAAACCCATGCCCAGCAGCAGGCGGGTCAGGTTGGGGTCGCCTGCCATTTCGCCGCACATCGATACCGGCATATGCACCTTCTCGGCGGTGCTGATAACGTGCGCCAACAGCATCAGTATGGCCGGATGTAGTGGGTCATAGAGGTTCGAAACCTGTTCGTCGGTACGGTCGATGGCCAGGGTGTACTGGATCAGGTCATTGGTGCCGATGGAGAGAAAATTCAAGCGGCGGAGGAACATGCCGACCGCCAGTGCGGCCGCCGGAACCTCGATCATTCCGCCAATTTCGATGCTTTCGTCGAAAGTGATTTTTTCCCCGCGCAGGCTGGACTTGGCCTGTTCCAGGAGCGCCAGGGTCTGGTCAATCTGGATGGCGTGCGAAAGCATGGGAATTAAGATCTTGACCTTGCCCAACTTTGAAACGCGCAAAATGGCCCGCAATTGCGCCAGGAAGGATTTCGGATCGGCCAGCGAGAGGCGAATCGAGCGTAGGCCAAGCGCCGGGTTGTCGCGTTGCCGCTCGCCGAGCGTGTCCTCCGGTTGCAGGTTCTTGTCGTTGCCAAGGTCAAAGGTACGAATCGTTATTGGCCGTCCCTGCATGCCTTTGACGGCTTTGCGATAGGCCTCGAACTGCTCCTCCTCGCTGGGCATGTCGCCGCGACCGAGAAAAATGAATTCGGTACGGAACAGGCCGACGCCGTCAGCGCCGCTTTCAAGCATGGCAGCGACATCGCTCGGCTCCTCAATGTTGGCGAGCAGATCGACTTTGACACGATCGAGCGTTGTCGCGCGTGCGGTTTTCAGGAGTTTGAGCTTGGCGCGCTCGATTTCGAGCTGACTCTTCTTGAGCGTGTATTCCTCGATGACTCGCGCATCGGGGTTGACGATCAGCACGCCGCGGGAGCCGTCGACAATGAGTGTTTCCTTGTCGCGAATGAGTTGGCGGGCGTTGTGCAGACCAAGCACCGCCGGGATTCCCATCCCGCGCGCCAGAATCGCCGTATGCGAAGTGGCGCCGCCGACATCGGTGACAAAGGAGGCAAAATGCTGATCCTTGAAGGCCATAACGTCGGACGGGGAAAGATCGTGGGCAACGACAATCAGGGCTTCTCCCTTGGTCGATTTCGGTACTTTGACCGCCGCATGGCCTGGCCGACCGACGAGTTCGCGGACGACGCGTTCAACCACCTGGCGCACGTCGTAACTGCGCTCGCGCAGGTAAATATCATCGATTTTCTCGAACTGGGCGACCAGCACTTCCATCTGCTGCACGATCGCCCATTCTGCGTTGCAGCGCCGTTCACGAATAATCTGCTTGGGCACTTCGGACAATTCGGGATCGGCAAGGATCATCAGATGCAGGTCGATGAAGGCGCCGATATCGGTCGGCGAGTTTTCCATGCCGATTTTCATCGACTGGAACTCGTTGCGAACTTGGGTCACCGCCGATTCAAAGCGCGTGACCTCTTTCTCCACCATCCGTGGGGTGATGACCAGGTGCGACACCTCGAGCGTGGCCTGCGAGATGAGATGCGCCTGGCCAATCGCAATGCCGCTCGAAACGGCAAGCCCGTGCAGAGTGAAGCTCATGGTTTGCCTACTCCCCTTCGCCGAATTTGTCAGCGATCAGTTTGAGGATGGATTCGAGAGCCGGTTGCTCATCGTGACCAAGGGTCTCGACAACGACAGTCGATCCATTTCCGGCGGCCAGCATCATCACGCCCATGATGCTTTTGGCATTGATTCGTCGAGGCCCCTTCTCGATCCAGATTTCGGAATTGAAACTACCGGCCAGCTGCGTAAGTTTGGCCGAAGCGCGAGCGTGCAAGCCCAGTTTGTTGGAAATCTCTATTTCGGCGCGTGCCATCAAGGTGTCCTGTTGGTCATTCGGCTAGTGCCGATGCAAGTTAATGATTCCGTCATGGCCGCCGCTAATGGCTTTTTTTAAAAGCGTCTCCATACCGTTCTTGCGATAGGTCAGGGCCCGCAGCAACATTGGCAGATTAACGCCGGCAACGCCCTCGACCAGGTCTGGCTCGAGCAGCTTGAGCGCAAGATTAGACGGTGTGGCGCCCAGAATATCGGTCATGATCAGCACCCCTGCACCGCCATTGACTTCATTGAGCAGCAGCCTGGCCATCGGCAGAACGTCCAGAGGATCATCCTGCGCGGCAACGCCAAACTGGCCGATCAGTGGCGGGCGTTTGTTGAGAACATGGCAGACGTTCTGAATCAGGCTTTCACCGAGCGTGCCGTGCGTTATCAGGAGAATGCCGATCATCTTGCGTTCCTGTGCAAACCAGCCAACATTCTAAGGGTTTCCAGCGTATTCGGAAGTGCTGGAATTAGCTCAGGGGATGATTTTTAGCATTTTCGGTTCAACCTCGACAAACTCAAGACGGCGGTGCAGTGCCGTACTGACCTCTATGCGTCCGTCGGCGGCAACGCGCAACACCTGGTCGATGGCCAGCCGTTTCGCCAGGGCCGGCCAGTCGGCGCCAGCGATGAACAGCGGTTTGGACGCCACATCGGAGAGCGTACCGGCCGCCGGCCGCGGCGTGATGAGCACGGTCAGCGCTTGCGTGTGCATGACCGGTTCGCCACGACGCGGGTCAAGCAGGTGACAATAGCGTTTGCCATCGAGTTCGAAGTAGCGCTGGTAGTCGCCAGAGGTGCCAATCGCCTCGCCATCGTCAAGCGCAACCATGGCCAGAGGGCCCGGTTGGCGCGGATGCTGGATGCCGACCCGCCAGCGCTCGCCGTTCTTGGTGCCGAGCGCCATAACGTTGCCGCCGATATTGATCAGGGCGTTATTGACGCCCTGCGCTCTGAGGATATCCGCTGCACGATCAAGCGCGACGCCCTTGAGATAGCCGCCAAAATCAAGCGCAACGTCCTTGTTTTTGCTGCTCACACGCCCTCCCGCAAGCCGCAGGTCAGCGATGCCCGGCTTGCTTGCACGCCATTGGGCAAGCGCCACGGGGTCGGGCAGTTGGGCTTTGAATTCGTCCGACTGAAACCCCCACAGGCGGATCAGGCCGCCGATGCCAGGGTCAAAAAGCCCGTCACCGAGTTTCGAAAGCTGCTGTGCGTCGGTGATCAGAAGCGCCATTTCGGGATTCGCCGAGGGTGACTTCCCGGTCGCGATGGCGGCGTTGAGCTCACTCAGTTCGGATGGCTTCCAGGCATGGTAAGTACGATGCAGCCGGTCGAACTCACGCAGCACGGCGGCCGCCGCCGGACGCGCCTGCGCTTCATCGAGCCCGGCGATTAACAGTTCGACGCGGGTGCCGAAAACGAAGGATTCCTGTTGATGCAGCGGCGCCTTGCTACAGGCGGTGAGAGCGCAGAGCAGGAATAAACCTGAAAACTTCACCTTTGCAGTGCACATTGACGCTCCAGCGCGACAATGAACATCACCGCCGCGTCAAAGCCGGACTGATCACAGATTTCAACCATGCAGGTCGGGCTGGTGACGTTGATTTCGGTCAGCCAGTCGCCGATTACGTCGATGCCGACCAGCAGCAGGCCGCGTGCGGCAAGCACGGGAGCTAAGGTCTGCGCGATTTCGCGGTCGCGCGCCGTCAGTTCGCGTGCTACGCCGATACCACCCGCCGCCAGATTGCCGCGTGTTTCACCGGCCTTGGGAATGCGCGCCAGGCAATAGGGAACGACTTCGCCGCCGACGATCAGAATGCGCTTGTCACCGTCGGCAATCTCTGGGATGTAGCGCTGCGCCATGATCGTGCGTGCGCCTTCGTGCAGCACCGTCTCGACAATCACGTTGCGGTTCGGGTCGTCATGGCGGACGCGGAAAATCTGGCTGCCGCCCATGCCGTCGAGCGGTTTGAGAATGGCGTCGCCCTGTCGGTCGATAAACGCCTGGATCAGCCCGGCGTCGCGCGCGACCAGCGTCGGCACGGAAAATTGAGGAAACTCCATGACCGAAAGCTTCTCGGAATGATCACGCAGCGCCTGCGGCCGGTTGAAAATGCGTGCGCCTTCCGACTCCGCGCATGTCAGCAGCCAGGTCGCGGTGACGTATTCCATATTGAAGGGCGGATCCTTGCGCATCACCACGACGGCGAAATCACGCAGCGGGACAACATGGCGGTCGATCTCGACGAACCACTGCGCATCGTCTTCAAGCAGTTCCAGATGCACCGCTTCGGCGCATACCCCGTGCAGCGCCGACCAATGAATGGCCGGCTGCTGGATAGTCCACACCGCATGCCCGGCATCCTGCGCGGCACGCATCATGGCAATACTTGAATCCTTGTGGGCATTCAGAGAGTCGAGTGGATCGAGAATGAAAGCGAAACGCATGAATCTACTCCTTGTTAGTGTCGAAGCTTGTATTCGGTTAACGAGAAAAAGCAAACCACCAAGTCACCAAGACACAAAGACTCACCAAGAAATCAGAAGATTTGCGAGGCTTTTCTTGGTGCCCCCTTGGTGTTTTGGTGGTGAATCTTTTTACATCAATCATCCAACATACCTAAGCTTCCTCCGGCGCTGTGCGTTCGAGTTCCAGCGCGGCGGCGAGTTGGGCCAGGCGGGCGACCACGCCATAGGCGTAAAAGCGGTTCGGCGGGGCGTCCGGGTTCTGGCAATGGTCGGGGAGTGAGCAACTGGTCTCAAAGGCCAGCGGCTCGAAGTGCATGCCTGGAGCATTGAGATTCTCGTCCTTGGCGCGGCCGGAATGCACGCGGTAAAAGCCGCCAACGACAAAGCGGTCAATCATGTAGACCACGGGTTCCGCGACGCCATCGCTGACCCGCTCGTTGGTGTGCACTCCCTCCTGGATGATTACCTGCGAGACGTTCATGCCTTCCTTGATGACCGACATCTTGTTGCGCTGCTTGCGGTTCAGACCGGTCACTTCAGAAGCGTCCTTGACCGTCATTACGCCCATGCCGTAGGTTCCGGCATCGGCCTTGACAACGACATATGGCGTTTCGCTGATGTTGTATTCCTTGTACTTCTCGCGGATCATGCCTAGCACGGCATCGACGTTCGATGCCAGGCAATCCTCGCCCTGCCGCTCGTGAAAGTTGACGCTGTCGCATACCGAGAAGTAGGGGTTGATCTGCCACGGGTCAATAGCCAGCAGTTTGGCGAATTCACCGGCCACTTCGTCGTAGGCGGCAAAGTGGTTGGATTTGCGACGCATCGCCCAGCCAGCGTGCAGTGGCGGCAGCACGAACTGCTCGTTGAGATTCTGCAGAATTTCCGGGATGCCGGCCGACAGGTCGTTGTTGAGCAGGATCGCGCAGGGATCAAAGCCCTCAAGGCCGAGCCGGTATTTGCTTCTGACCAGTGGTTCGAGCAATAAGGTCGTCCCGTTGGGCAACGCGACCGGCGTCGGTTTGACGATTTCGGGTAGCAGCGAGCCGAGGCGCACGTCCAGACCAGTCAGGCGCAGAATGACAACGAGCTGGGCGACATTCTGCAGGTAGAAAAGATTGCGCGTGTGGTTCTCGGGAATCAGCAATAGGCTTTTGGCGCTCGGGCAGATCTTCTCGATCGCCGTCATCGCCGCCTGGACGCAAAGCGGCAAAAAAGCGGAATTGAGATTGTTGAAACCGCCGGGAAAGAGATTCATGTCGACCGGCGCCAGTTTGAAGCCCGAATTGCGCAGGTCAACCGAGCCATAGAACGGCGGGGTGTGCTCCTGCCACTGACCACGCAGCCAGCGTTCAATGTCTGGCGTGGCGTCAAGGAATTTTGCTTCCAAAGCCAGCAGGGGGCCGCTAAGTGCGGTCGTCAGATGAGGAACCATGATCTATCTCCAATTGTGCCCGCAAGCACGAATTGTCAGTTTCAGAACAGCTTCTTGAGTTTGCTCCACCATGCCGAACCGGCGTCCGGCATGAACGTATGAAAAGACTTGGGTAGGGGCGATTGCTCCAGGCTGCGCTGGGTAAAGAGAAAGCGGCCATCGCAGACAAAGCCAAGGTCAGCCCAGTCAACATCATTGAGCGCTGCGGCAAGCACCTGCACGTCAACCGTCGGGTCGGCTGGAAAGATGGCAAGCACGGAGCCGTCGTAATTGGGGCAGTCATTGACGAAAAAGGGTTGCGCCCGGCGCGTCTTGTTATTGACGTAAATGCGGGGCCGTGGCGACTGGTAGTAGCCCCGTCCCCACTGCCACCAGTTGGATTCGTCAAAGGTGCGGATGCGGCGCGCCAGCAGGCGTGCCTTATGCGGCAGTAGCGGCTCGGGCGGTGGCTCACCGGGTTCGCACCAGATCATGCGCCTGGTCTTGCTATCCGCCACCGTTGAAGAACAGACAAAATCGCGATTGCCAAATATGTCGCTGGTATAAATATCATCAAGCCCCGATACCGCACCGACCTTGACAAAGGCAATGTCGGACAGATGCAGCGAATAGTCGTGCCGCGTGAACAACAGGTGGCCGCCGCTTTCGACGAAACGCCGGTCTTGCCACTGCAAGCGCTCCAGGCCGGCAGCGCCGTCAGCCAGACCCAGCGTGGCATAGCGTGTGCGTCGCGCGTGATTGCCCCGCTCAAAGCGCCAGATCGCACAATTGGGCGTGGCGCCGTCAAACAGGCGCGAGTCGCCCAGATCGATGAAATCGGTGATCGTTCCCTCGGCAAACAAAAGGCGGTTAAGCGGTACGGCCGACGTGGCTTTGAGCAGGTCGCGCGGGGTAATGAAGATCAACTCGCCACCGGGCTCAAGATGACGAATACATTTCTCGATGAAGAACAGATACAGGTTGGCGCGCTTGTCGAGCACGCTGTCGCCAGCCAGTCGCCGCGTACCGGGTGAGATTTCCTGATAGCGAACGTAAGGTGGGTTGCCGATGATCGTGGCAAAAAATTCATCCTTCGCCAGTTCGAAGAAGTTCATGACCTCGGCTCCTGGCGGGGCATGACGGGGGTCGATCTCGATCCCCAGCGCATCGGGGAAGTGCCTGAGAAAGGCGCCATCGCCGCAGGCCGGTTCGAGTACTCGACCACTATTGCGCACCAGCGCGTGCATACAGTCGACGATGGCCGGTGGCGTGAAGACCTGGCCGAGTGTGGCGACGTCACAGGCGTCGGCAGGAGAGGTGGCAATGGTTGCAAACATGTTGAGGGCGGGCGAGCTTCAAGAAGCCTCGAGTATACGCTGGAACGCAGCGATACCAAGACAAGAAAGCGTGGGCAGAATGAGCTGTTACCGTTGACAGCGCGGGCAGTAGAAGGTTGACCGACCCGCCTGGCGTAGCGAACACACCGGCTGCGCACAGGTCGGGCAGGGTTGCCCGAGGCGATCATAGACGGCGCAGGAAAGCTGGAAGCAGCCCGCTCCGCCGTCGCTGTGTACATAGTCGCGAACGCTGCTGCCGCCGGCTGCGATCGAGTTTTCAAGCGTGGTGCGGATGGCCGGAACGAGAATCCGGTAGCGTTCGCGGCTGATGCGATTGGCCGCGCGCAGAGGTGAAATGCCGGCACGGAAAAGGCTTTCCGCGGCGTAGATATTGCCGATGCCGACGACCAGATGGCTGTCCATTAACAGGGGTTTGATCGGCGCACTGCGCCGGCGCGTCTGTGCGAAGAGCCAGTCGCCGTCGAAAGCAGGGGAGAGCGGTTCGATGCCGAGCACAGCCAGCAACGGGTGCTGCCCAACCCCCTCGCCTTCGTGCCAAAGCAGTGTGCCGAAGCGTCGCGGGTCGCGAAAACGCAAGGTCGTATGGGCAAAGACCAGGTCAACGTGGTCGTGCTTTTGTAGCGGCATGTCCGGCTTGACCAGGCGGACACTGCCGGACATGCCAAGGTGCAGAATCAGCCAACCGCCGCCCTGCGTGCTTTCACAGTCGAAAAGGAGATACTTGCCGCGCCGGGAAATCGCGTCGATACGCAGGCCGGCCAGCCGTGAAACAAGGCTGGCCGGCAGTTCGTGGCGCAGTTTTGGCGTGCGAAAAATGGCCTTGACGATGCGCTGCCCGACTAAAAAGGGCATTAATCCTTGGCGGCTGACTTCAACTTCAGGGAGTTCTGGCATTGCTGCTACCGGTAAAAGTCCATAACATGTACTAAACCATTATCTGATCGAGCAATGCAAGGAACACATGAAATTCATTCGATTCCCCCTTTGTTTTACCGCGCTGACCCTAGTCTTCGCTCCACCGGCCCTGGCCGCTGACGGCACGGTTCTGGCCAAAAAACCAGCGCCGGTCGTGCGCGAGGCCAAGCGCCTGGAGCCTGCCGAACCCCGGCCTGGCGACGTGCAATACGCGGATCAGCCCGGGCAACTGGTGTATCAGGTGTTGCTTGCCGAAATCGCCCTGCAACGCGGCGATGCAGTTCTGGCCAGCAAGGCCTACGCTGATCTCGCCTTGCGCACCCGTGATTCGAAGGTGCTTGAGCGAACGGTCGAAGTGGCCGGGTATGCGCACCGTTTTGATCTGGCGCTTGAAGCTGCGCGCCTGTGGGTCGAGCTTGAGCCTGAATCAAAGCGCGCGCAGCAGTTGGTGGTCAGTGCCATGATCCTGTCCAATCAACTGGACGAACTCGCGCCAAATCTGGTGCGTATGCTTGAAGTCGATAAGGCGTCGCTTGGCGAGAACCTCCTTGGGCTCAATCGCATGTTTGCCCGCAACACCGATCGTCAAGCCGTTTTCCACCTGATCGATCAAGTCTGCCGGCCTTTCTTCGGCGTTGCCGAAGCGCATTATTCGCTAGCCATGGCGGCCAGTTCGGCCGGCCTGCACGAACGTGCGCTGGCCGAGATCCGGCGCGCGCTCGAGTTGCGCTCGGATTGGGAAATGGCAGCCCTGCTTCAGATACAGTTGTTATCACGCGAATCTGCTGACCAAGCGCTCAGCTTCATGCAGGGCTTCCTCGAGCGTTACCCGAAAGCGCGTGACGTGCAATTGACTCTGGCCCGTGCGCTGCTTGGTGAAAAGCGTTATGCCGAGGCCAAGCACCATTTCGATCAGTTGTTACGGGATTATCCGGATAGCCCGGAAGTCGTCTATCCGGCGGCCCTGCTGGCCTTGCAGCAGAACGACAGGGACTTCGCCCAAGCGCAGTTGCAGCATTTGCTGACGCTCAATATTCCGGACAAGAGTCTGGCCTATTATTACCTCGGTCAGATTGCCGAAGGGGATAAACGCAGCGAGGAGGCCATTGCCCATTACGCGCGGGTTGGCGCCGGCGAGCACTATCTCCCGGCGCAATTCCGCCGCGCTCACCTGCTGGCCGATCAGGGCAAGCTTGATGCGGCGCGTAGCCAACTCCGGGAAGCCAAGGCCAGAACGCCGGAGGAGCGGGTCCAGTTGGTGATCGCCGAAGCGGCATTGCTGCGCGAAGCCAAGCAGACGCAGGCCGCCTTTGACCTGCTCGAACAGACGCTCGGCGGCCAGCCCGAGCAGCCCGACCTCCTCTATGAAAGCGCGCTGCTCGCTGAAAAACTCGGACGCATGGACATTCTGGAAAGCCGCCTGCGCAAGCTGATCGAATTGCGCCCGGACAGTGCCCAGGCCTACAACGCGCTGGGCTATTCCTATGCAGAGCGCAATCTTCGCCTGCCGGAAGCGCGTGAGTTGATTGAAAAGGCGCTCAAGCTGGCGCCGGAGGACACCTTCATTCTTGACAGCCTGGGCTGGGTGCTTTACCGCCAGGGCGATCCGCTTGCCGCCTTAAGCCAGCTCGAACGGGCCTATGCCCAGCGCGACGACCCGGAAATTGCGGCGCATCTGGGTGAGGTGCTGTCGGCACTCGGGCGCACGGACGATGCGCGGCACATCCTGCACGAGGCGATGCACAAATACCCCGGCAACGAGGCCCTGATTGATGCGGTCAGGAAGTTCGCGCCCTGAAGCAGGCGTTCTTGAATCCCTTCATCATGCGTCACTGGCGCGGCGCTGGAGCGCTCTTCGCCACCCTGCTCTGGCTTGGCGGCTGCAGCACACTTGCTGCGCCCCCCACTGCCACGCCAGCGCAGCGCGATAGCTTGGCGGCGTTCGCCCTGGAGGGACGGTTTTCCCTGCACCATGACGACAAGAACTACTCCGGGCGCTTGAGCTGGCGGCACGATGGAGCGAACAATGAACTCTTGTTGGCCTCGCCGTTTGGCCAGGGCATGGCGCAAATCACCACCAGCGACAGCGGCGCGCGACTGACGACGAGTGACGGCAAGGTGTACGTGGCGTCCAATAGCGAAATGCTGACTCGCCAGGTGCTCGGTTACCCGCTGCCGCTGGCGCAACTGACCGACTGGGTGCGCGGACGCGGCGCCGCCGGACTGGCTGAGCTGGATGGGCAGGGCCGCCCGCTGCGCTTGCGTCATGAAGACTGGCGCATCGACTATGAGTACGACAGCAGCGAGGCGCAGGCCCTGCCCAGCCGCCTGTTTGCCGAACGCGCCGACGGGCTGACACTGCGTCTGCGCATTGACGAGTGGAGCAGCCTGCCATGAGCTTCAGTGCAGCGCAGTGGGATTGGCAAAGCGTGTATCCGGCGCCGGCCAAGCTCAACCTTTTTCTACATGTTATCGGGCGGCGCGCTGATGGTTACCATCTGCTGCAAACCCTGTTTCGCCTGGTCGATCACGGCGACCGCGTGCGCTTTTTGCCGCGCTCGGATGACGTAGTGATCCTGACCACGCCGCTGCCCGGCGTGCCGCCGGAAAGCGACCTGACGGTGCGTGCGGCGCGTCTGTTGCAGGCCAAAACCGGCTGTCGTAGGGGTGTTGAAATCAACGTCGAAAAGCGCTTGCCGATGGGCGGCGGATTGGGCGGCGGCAGCTCGGATGCGGCCACCGTGCTGCTCGCGCTCAACCATCTGTGGCAGCTTGGCCTGCCGCGCCAGCGCTTGCAGGAAATCGGCCTGACCCTGGGCGCCGATGTGCCGGTCTTCATCGGCGGACGCAACGCCTTTGCCGAGGGAGTGGGCGAAGCATTGCACCCGCTTGAACTGCCGTTGGCCTGGTATGTGGTACTGGAACCACCGGTTGCCGTACCGACGGCAGAAATTTTCAGCGCGCCCGAACTGCCGCGCGATACGGCGGCCATCCTGGCGGCCGAGTGGATGCCAGGCATGGGCGGCAACGATCTGCAAGCCGTGGCCGTTGCACGCTTCCCCGCTATCGCCGAACACCTTCGCTGGCTTGGCGCTCATGGGAAAGCGCGTATGACCGGTTCTGGCGCCTGCGTCTTTGCCGAGTTCCCACGCCAGGAGACGGCCGCAGCCGTCATCCGTGAACTCCCCACCGGCATGCGCGGCTGGGTCGCCGCCGGCCTTGATCGCCATCCGCTGTACGGGTTGGCGAAGTAAATGCGGGTCAGTACGCCGGTTTTTCCTTGGCGTCGTTGAAACGCTTGACGCTGGTCATGATCTCCTGCTTCGCCTCTTCGACGCCAAGCCAGCCCTTGAGCTTGACGAACTTGCCAGGTTCCAGATCCTTGTAGTGCGCGAAGAAGTGTGAGATCTGATCGAGGATCATGGGCTGCAGGTCGCGCGTGCTGACGACATGGCGATACATCGTCGTCAGCTTGTCGACCGGGACGGCGAGCAGTTTGGCATCGCCACCGGCTTCATCTTCCATTTCCAGCATGCCGATCGGGCGGCAGCGGACGACCACCCCCGGCGGCAGCGGGAACTGCGCCAGCACCAGAACATCCACCGGGTCGCCGTCATCGGAGATGGTGTGCGGGATGTAGCCGTAATTACAGGGGTAATGCATGGCCGTCGACATGAATCGATCGACGAAAATCGCGCCGCTGACCTTGTCGACCTCGTACTTCACGGGGTCGGCGTGCATCGGAATCTCGATGATGACATTGAAGTCGTTGGGGAGAGAAATGCCGGAGGGAACGTTATTCAGAGCCATGCGATCTTTCTTGAAAGAAGGGTTAAGAATGGGAACGAGGCTGCCATTGTATCAACGCCAGCGTATGCCAAACGTCAGCCGATGGGCAATTCACGCCTCTATGCCAAGATCGAAGCCACAACAGGAGAAAAGCGGAACCCGCGCACCGTCTTGCCGTCGACCCGACGCCGAAAAACAGCAAGAGACGGACGGCGTGGATTATTTCCGGAAGGCTAACTCCGTATCAATCCGGGAAGTTATTTCGTAGCCGTTCCTGAGCTACAGCCCGCCGGGTTTTTAAATAGCAGTCGGGACAAGCAAGCTATCCATTACAATTCCGGGGATTAAAATCATCCCAGAAAACGCATGAAGCCCTACCTTGATTTGATGCGCTATGTCCTCGAACATGGCATTTCCAAGACGGACCGCACCGGCACCGGCACCCGCTCGGTGTTCGGCTGGCAGATGCGCTTTGACCTTGGCGCCGGCTTTCCGATGTTGACTACCAAGAAACTGCATCTGCGCTCGATCATCCACGAATTGCTGTGGTTTCTGCAGGGCGACACCAACATCCGCTATCTTAGGGAGAACGGCGTCCGTATCTGGGACGAGTGGGCTGACGAAAACGGCGACCTCGGCCCAGTCTACGGGCACCAATGGCGCCACTGGAAAACGGCGGACGGGCGCGAGATCGACCAGATTGCCCAGCTCGTCGACGGCCTGAAAAATAATCCGGATTCGCGCCGTCACCTGGTCAGCGCCTGGAACCCAGGCGATGTCGAACGCATGGCGCTTCCCCCCTGTCATGCACTTTTCCAGCTCTATGTTGCCCCGGCCAGGTCGGAGGACATCGACCAGCGACCGAAGCTCTCCTGCCAACTCTACCAGCGCAGTGCCGATATTTTTCTCGGCGTCCCTTTCAATATTGCCTCCTATGCCCTGCTCACCCTGATGCTGGCGCAGGTTTGCGGCTATCAGCCGGGGGATTTCGTGCATAGCCTGGGCGACGCGCATCTTTACAGCAATCATTTCGACCAGGTGCAACTGCAACTGAGCCGCACCCCCCACCCGTTGCCGACCATGCGCCTGAATCCCCAGGTCAGTGACCTCTTCGCTTTTCGCTTCGAAGACTTCACGCTTGAAGGCTACGACCCGCACCCGCACATCGCCGCGCCGGTTGCCGTATAAGCGCCAGCCATGATTTCATTGATCGCTGCCCTGGCCAGCAACCGCGCCATCGGCAAGGCTCAACAACTGCTCTGGCACCTGCCGGAAGACATGCGGCACTTTCGCGAAACAACGCGCGGCAAGCCGGTGATCATGGGGCGCAAGACCTGGGAGTCGCTGCCCGATTCCTTCCGCCCGCTCCCCGGACGGCATAATATCGTGGTCAGTCGCAACCCGGCGTATCAGGCACCCGGCGCCACCCTCGTCAGCACGCTCGAAACCGCTATACAAGAGGCTGGGGAGAGCAATGAGGTATTCGTCATCGGCGGCGCCGAACTCTATCGACAGGCCCTGCCTTTAAGCCGCCGCCTCTATCTGACCGAGATCGAGGAATGCGCCGATGGCGATGTTTTTTTCCCGGAGATTTGTCGGCAGGACTGGGAAGAAATCTCGCGCCAGCCAAGCCAAGGAACGTCCGGACCCGCATTTTCCTTTGTGGTGTATCAGCGCCGAAAGCAATCGGTTGCGTAAACGCACGCATAGAACCTGAGCATCATTTTTTCAAAGCAACGGCGCCGGCAATATACTGCGAGCTATCGTTAAATTTGAATGCGACGCCGGCACGCGGGGCGCCGGCGCCGAAGAACGCGCCTTTGATGTGCGCGTCCGAACACTCTGCAGCGCATCCTGAGCCCGAAACAGAGCCGGTTCCAGAGAAAACAACGGCATTACCGAATCCCGTAATGCTCAGACCGCTAGCCGCAACATTGTAGTTACCGGTCGTCAAAGTCATGCCAACGTCAAGTGCAGTCACCGTCGCCGTCGTGAAGTTGACGGTCATCGAGGCGCTTGTCACGCTGCCGAGACCATCAAGGCTGCCGGCCACTCCGCCACCGAGCAGGGTGTAGGTTCCCGACAGGGGGCCCAGGGCCACCTGGCTGTCTGCGGTCGGAACTCCTGTCACGTAATGCAGGTAGCCTGGCCCATCTAAGGTACCACCTAGAGATCCACCAAATCCGCTGCCGTTATTGACCCAGCGTCCCCAGGCCACAATGCCGTCGTTATCCAGCTTCTGTACCGAATTACCTCCAGAAATATTGGGATCGGCAGGTCCATCGTCGGCTTCAAAGGCAGTCAGCGCGCCGCTTAAATCAAGCGTTCCAATTCCGACGCCTCTTTCGGACGCAGGACCGAAACCACCCACGTTCCCGTAAACCGTCGAGTAGGTCTGCGTTCCCGTAAGTGGCGGGAGCGTCGTGGTTGGCTCAGAGCCAGTCAACGCAAGCATATTCAAACTGCCATCCGGAGTTCGTGTATCAACGGCCGAATAGGCCGGCAGCAGGCTATCGTCGGGCTGAGCGGGTGGCAGTTGCGGATGCGACTGGGTGCGCCGGGGCAGCGTCCCGAGTCCAGACACGGTTCCTGACTCGCCACTGGCAAGCACTACACACCCTGCGCCATTACAGACCTCGACCAGACCTTCCCCGGTCGCTACTGTCAGATTGTCGCCCGAGGGGCTTAAACCAGCGCTATATTCCGTGCCGCGAATGCCGATGGTGGCCACCCCGGTCGTGACCTTGTAATTATCGCGATTAGTACGCCCGACCAGGCCGGTGATGGTACGTAAGCCCCCCTTGAGCAGGCTGAAAAAACCCTTTTCCTGCCCGTCAGCCGTTCCGGAATACTGGTAGTTATCGACACGGAAATCGGTCTGCGGCTGCAGCGAGACCATCGCGCCGTCCGAGAAGCGCACCTGGGCGCGGCCGCTCTCGCCAGTACGGATGGTGTCACCGTTGCCAATCTCCGCTCCCTTGCTCAGTGGCCGCTGCACGCCAGCGGCACTGACCGCAGTCACGCTGCCAGCGGCAAAATCGACGTTGGCTGCGCCGGCAGCGTAGGAAAGCACCGGAAAAGTTGCCGCCAGGGCGATCAACAGGGCCGGGGTGCGCAAACGGGAAAACAGTTGTGCTGACATGGCAAAATCCCTCGCTGTCAAAAGTCGCGGCGTACAGTCACCGAGACGGTCTCGCGGTTATATTTGTTCAGTTCGACGTTCGATTCATTAAGGGTGTAACTGATCCTGGGAGTCACCTTCCAGTTTCTGGCCGGTGTGTAATTGGCGCCCAGTGCAAGATCATACTGGGTGTCCTTGCGTGTCTTCAGGAATGAGGGGTCCTCAGCAGCATAGCGTCGATATTCAACCGACCCACCGGCAAAAAGAACCGTTTTTGCGTCGAAATTCATTTGCCCACCGGCACGTATGCCAAGACCATCAAATCCTAACCAGGGGCTACCACCGTCCTGCGGGCGCTGACCAACCCAGTAGCCGCTAGCAAAAGTCACTTCGCCTTCGCGGTAGGCGTGTGCAAAAGCACCACCAGCCAGCCAGCGATCGGCATTTTGAACGGCTTGCATCGGATAACGCAGATCGGAATACTGGACGAAGGCGCTCGACTGATTGCGCGCATCCCAGTTGTATTGCCACTGCCCGGACAGGCCCGCCGCTGTGCGATAACGGTCGCTGGCCAGGTCATACTGGTTGAACTGTGCATTGAGCGAAAAAATGTTTTTGTCCCGTGTCAGCACCACGCCAGCGTAGGCATCAGCCGTCACGGTATCAAACTGGCTGACCCCGAAATTATTGCGCAAAGCGCCCGACAGGCCGCCAACCAGGGCCAGTTCGCTGGTGATCGGCGAACGCACAGTCAGTCCGCCGCCCAGTGTTGCAAACCAGGCGGCATTGGCCTTGCTGTCATCGGTCAGTGTGAAGGGTAGGCCGCCAAAACCGGGGATAGCCACCGAGCTCTTGTTCGAACCAACGTTGACGTTGGAGTCGTAACCAGACGCGCCTTCGACAAAACCGCGCACCGTGGCGCGGGACACGCTATCCAGACGATCAACCGCATCGAGAAAACGGTCGATGGTTGCCGAGACTTCGGGCGGCACTCCCTGCTTTTGTACTGTCTCGAATTCCTGCTTGGCCGTTGTCGTTTCACCGAGCGCCAGATAGGCGCGGGCGATTTCGGCGCGCGCCCGGGCGTTGTTGGGCTGCACCGCCAACACCCGCTCCAGCGCAAAAACGCCGCGCGTGTGCTGCCCCGCTTCGACAGCGCTGATGCCGAATAGCAGATCAAAAGCCGGGTCACCAGCGCGTGCGCCCTCAACCGGATCTAACAGTTGAAATGCCTCGCCGGCCTTGCCTTGATCGAGTAGCGTCTTCGCCCTGTTGCTCAGCTCATCCGCCAACGCCAGTTGGGACAGCAGCGTAAGCAGAAGCACGGCCATGGTGTTGCGAAATGATTTCTTTGCCACGTTTTTCCCTCCAAGCACCCAGGTTCTACGAGGTTTTCCCAGGGACTACGAATGATGCACCCCGGGCAGCGCCGCGAAAGGCGTAAATATAATCAATATTTACAAACAAATTCATTGAGATACAAAGCATACCGGAAGTTAAATCACAACAAAAAATCGGTCAACAAAAAACGGCGGCCCAAGCCATTGTTTTGCCTCGTGTTCCAAAAAACAACAGCTCAGCGCACGCAATCCACGTAGTAGGCCGGCTTACTGTCGATCACTTCTTTGACCAGGCCGTGGATATCGGTCTCGAAACCGGGAAACTGTTCGTTGAAAAATCGTGCGAACTTGAGATAGCGGACAATCGTAGCATTAAAGCGCTCGCCGGGAATCAGCAGTGGAATGCCCGGCGGGTAGGGTGTCAGCAAAATGCTGGTGATACGGCCTTCAAGATCGTCAATCGGAACGCGGTCGATCTCGCGGTGGGCCATTCTGGCGAAGGCGTCGGCAGGGCGCATGGCGGGGATCATGTCAGAAAGGTACATCTCGGTCGTCAGCCGCGCCACGTCGTTGGCGGCGTACACCCCATGAATCAGGTGACACAACTCCCTGAGGCCGATACGCTCATAACGCGGGTATTTGGCGACGAACTCGGGCAGCACCTTCCACAGTGGTTGGTTCTTGTCATAATCGTCCTTGAACTGCTGTAGTTCGGTCACCATGGTGTTCCAGCGACCCTTGGTGATGCCGATGGTGAACATGATGAAGAAGGAGTAGAGGCCGCACTTCTCGACGATGACGCCATGCTCGGCGAGATACTTGGTCACAATCGCCGCCGGGATACCGTGCTCGGAAAAGTCACCATCCACAGCCAGACCCGGAGTGATCACGGTGGCCTTGATCGGATCGAGCATGTTGAAGCCTTCGGCCAGCATGCCGAAACCATGCCAGCGCTCGCCCGGTTTGAGCATCCACGCCTCGCGCTCCTCGATGCCCTCTTCTGAGAGATCATCCGGCCCCCACACTTTGAACCACCAGTCGGCGCCCCACTCTTCATCGACCTTGCGCATAGCCCGGCGAAAATCGAGAGCTTCGGCGATTGACTCCTCAACCAGCGCCGTCCCGGCCGGCGCTTCCATCATCGCCGCCGCCACATCGCAGGAGGCGATGATCGCGTATTGCGGTGACGTCGAGGTATGCATCAGGTAAGCCTCGTTGAAAATATCGCGGTCGAGATGACGATTTTCCGAGTTCTGCACCAATATCTGCGATGCCTGCGACAGGCCGGCCAACAGCTTGTGCGTGGACTGCGTCGAAAAAATCATTGACTCCCTACAGCGTGGCCGGTCGGCGCCGATGGCGTGATAATCGCCGTAGAAGTCGTGGAAAGCGGCGTGCGGCAACCAGGCTTCATCGAAGTGCAGGGTATCAATCCGGCCGTCGAGCATTTCCTTGATTTCCTCGACGTTATAGAGAATTCCATCGTAGGTGCTCTGGGTAATGGTCAGCACACGCGGCTTGGTGTTCACCTCACGAGCGAAGGGGTGCGCCTCGATTTTTTTCTGGATGTTCTCCCACCGGAACTCCTCTTTCGGGATCGGTCCGATGATGCCGTAGTGGTTGCGTGTCGGCATCAGGAAGACCGGCACGGCGCCGGTCATGATGATCGAATGAAGCACCGACTTATGACAGTTGCGGTCTACGACGACGATGTCGCCGGGAGCCACCGTCGAGTGCCAGACAATCTTGTTCGACGTCGAAGTGCCGTTGGTTACGAAATAGAGGTGATCCGCGTTGAAAATACGCGCCGCATTACGCTCCGAAGCAGCCACCGGCCCGGTGTGGTCAAGCAGTTGGCCGAGCTCCTCGACCGCGTTACAGACGTCGGCGCGCAGCATGTTTTCGCCAAAAAACTGGTGGAACATCTGCCCGACCGGGCTCTTGAGAAAAGCGACGCCGCCTGAGTGGCCTGGACAGTGCCAGGAATAGGAGCCGTCCGAGGCGTAGTTGGTCAGCGCACGAAAAAACGGCGGCGGTACGCTCTTCAGGTAGGTCTTGGCCTCGCGCACAACGTAACGACCAATGAACTCGGGGGTATCCTCGAACATGTGAATGAAACCGTGCAACTCGCGCAACACGTCGTTCGGAATGTGCCGTGAGGTGCGCGTCTCGCCATACAGGAAGATCGGGATATCCTCGTTTCGGCAGCGGATTTCCTTGACGAAGGCGCGCAGTTCGGCAATCGTTTTGTCTGCTTCGTCGGCCTTGAACTGTTCATCGTCGATCGACAGGATAAAGCCCGAAGCGCGGCTCTGCTGCTGGGCAAACGAGGTCAGATCGCCGTAGCTGGTAACCCCCAGCACCTCGAAGCCCTCGACTTCAATGGCATCGGCCAGCGCGCGAATACCCAGCCCCGAGGCGTTCTCCGAGCGGAAGTCCTCGTCAATGATAATAATCGGAAAATGAAAATGCATGGCTGCTCCTGAAAATACTGCAAACCGCCTTTAACGTGCCCCGAAGGAAATCCCCTTGGGGGACAGAGTTCGCAGAGACGCAGAGAGCGCGGAGAAACCCAAACGGGAAAATTCTCTGCGTTCTTTGCGTCTCTGCGAACTCTGCGTCGAAAGAGCTTGTCGTTATATCTTGGGCAAGGTCACACCGACCTGGCCCTGGTACTTGCCGCCGCGGTCTTTGTACGAGGTTTCGCACTCTTCGTCGGACTCGAAGAAAAGCACCTGCGCGATTCCTTCATTGGCGTAGATCTTGGCTGGCAAGGGCGTGGTATTGGAAAACTCGAGGGTCACAAAACCTTCCCACTCGGGCTCAAAGGGAGTGACGTTGACGATGATGCCGCAACGGGCGTAAGTGCTCTTGCCCAGGCAAACGGTGAGCACGCTGCGCGGGATGCGGAAGTATTCGACAGTGCGCGCCAGGGCAAACGAATTCGGCGGAATGATGCAGAAATCGTTATTGACCTCGATGAATGAATTCGGGTCGAAGTTTTTCGGATCAACGATGGTCGAGTTGATGTTGGTGAACAACTTGAATTCGTTCGAGCAGCGAATATCGTAGCCGTAGCTCGACGTGCCGTAGGAGACGATTTTCCGGCCGTCGATCTCGCGTACCTGGTTGGGCTCGAAAGGATCGATCATGCCGTGCTGCTCCGCCATGCGGCGGATCCACTTATCGGATTTGATGGACATCGCTGATTTCCGGAAACCGTTGAATAAGGCCGGCTATTTTACGATTTCCGGAGGATTGAAACTAAAAAACTTCGGAATCTCGGAATCTTGAACCTAGAAACCTCACCGCAAAGGCGCAAAGACGCGAAGATCGCAAAGAAAACAAGGTGTTGCATGGTTTCCCCCATTCACCATATGGGTGAGCGCCATGGACAAGAACAACAAGATCTAAGCT
>NZ_JAPUVO010000076.1 GCF_029255185.1 Propionivibrio sp. | reverse complement strand
TTCGACTCGCTCCACCGCCCACGGCAACGTCAGACCCAGCAATTGCCGATACAACTCCACGCTTTCCATCGCACGCCCTCCTTGAAGACCATGCGCGAAAGCGTACTACTGACCCACAGAAATGTCTGAAGGACCTTAATTTTTACTGTGGACACGGAGCCGAAATTGAATCCTTCAAGTTCGTTGCCGCGAAGGAGCCTTAGTAGTTGGGCGGCGTTCATATCACTCACGATTAGCAATATTTCCTGGCAAGCTCTTTCGAAGAGTGTCAACTTCAGCGGCGAATTGTTTGTCATTTTTGTAAAGGCGCACGAAGTGTTCTTGGATTGACTCAGGTAAGCCTGTTTTCTTTTCTACGCGACGAAAGCATGCAAGCCTAAGGAGGTAGGACGCAAAGAAGCTGATGACCACGCCCATGACGAAGTGCCAAAAATTCTTTTGGAAATATGCGATTGCTATAGAAGCGATGATTATTCCGGCGGACATGGCCCCAAACTTCTCATCGGTGTTTGCGTGCATAGCCGCCGCTAGGCATCCTTGTGCCCTCGTGTTTGCATTGTGATCGACGTCGCTCATGGCTCTATGCTCCTACCCGAGGTTTGAAATAACCGGCGCGCTTCAACGCGTCCGTGCCGATTGATAGGTAGGCCTGGGCGTTCGTAAGCTACTTCTTGCTCGCGCGAAGATCATCCACCTGTTTTTTGAAATCGGCATCTGAATAGTAAAGCCGCTTGTACGCAGCCTGAAGCTCGGGAAGGATTCCAGCTTGGGCGACTTCACGAGCTGTCGAGACGAAGAGCTTGTAATACATGAAGGCTGCAAACACCACCGCGACGATGACCGGGGTCCATGAACTATGCCACAGGGCAACAGCACCACCAACCACAACACAAACCAACGCCACCATGACGAAAGTCATGGAGTGGTCGAGTTGCAAGGCGACGAGCAGCGAGCCTCGCCTGCGCTCCTCCACGCCAGCTTCGCGGACCAAACGGTCCGCGACGTTCGACGGTACAAAGGGAGGTGGCTGATTCATGGAAGCACTGCCATCGATGTGATGATTTTATTCATGGGACATTTGGCATAATTTTGAAGTATAAGTCTTCGCTTTCTTTCAAAGTCTCCTGAACCCAGGCGGGATCAAGGGCCTCTGCGATTACCACCCAATTACCGTTTTCTGATTTGTCAGCGAGAATGCTCCAAGCATCCCTCAATAACGGAGAACCGGTTGCTGCTGCATCCCTGATTGCCGACTTGGAGAACGCATAGATAATCGATAATGGTGGTGCTCCGTCAATTGTTGGATCAATCGACTTGATCCTATGTTGTGCCATTAATGAATAGCTAAAGAATCGAATCTCCCGGTTTGGACGAATCGAAAGAAGGTGTCCAGCAAGAGCGTATTCCTCGGGAAAGAAAATGATAGCCCATGGGAAGGGCATATTCTGTTCACGGAATGAGTACTCAACATCCAGGAGAAATGATCCTGCGTCCGGCAATTCATCTGAATCATTTTCGTAACCGTACGGTTTGAGGATCGTTTCCATCCGTTTTTCGATTTCTTGATGGAAACCGTACCAAGTCGCTGAATTCTTTTCAGTAAGAGTACCTTGGCTATTGAAGAGTTTATTGGTCATAGGAACCAAAGTTGACGAATAGCACGTAGCCAATTTAGATCACCTCTCAAGATGTCCGGATGAATATATGCTGGCGACACCAGCAAACGTTTGACACTGATTCTCGTGATTAGTTCCCAAAATTTGAATAATTAACGGTGTCGACTCAGCCGGTCGGCTCATTGGCTTACTTTGTCAGCACAGCCACCAAATACCAGATGCCCCACCAACCGCTTAGAAGACTTTCCTTCTGGGACCCCTTCTGTTAAGGCCGATTGTGTGAGGTCACCAACTGCCGCTTCGTAGCATCCAATTTACAACGGAATGGCTGCTCTGGAGAAAGCTGACAGACCGGATTGGGTCGATTTCTTCCCTTCCTCTTGTGTCCCGTGCGTCGCGGTCTTATTGATGGAATCGTCTCATGGAATCGCCTCATGGGTGATGCCTGAGTTGATTTGTCGATAGACATCTGTGTCACTTAGTGGCACAATTAGCTCATGAGACGCGTGTTCAAGACCAAACACTTCAGCCGTTGGATGCGCAAGACAGATCTGACAGACAGAACGCTGTCCGATGCGGTCAAAGAGATGGTCTGCGGCTTGATCGATGCCGATCTCGGTGGTGGTGTGGTGAAGAAACGAGTTGCTCTTCCAGGACGAGGGAAGCGTGGTGGAGCGAGAACGCTTGTCGCGACTAACAAAGGGAATAGATGGTTCTTTGTATTCGGATTTGAGAAGAGCGAACGAGCCAATATCCAAGACGATGAATTGGAGGCTTTGCAGGAAATCGCAGCGGAATTGCTGGCACGGACAAGTCGGCAGTTGGATGAGGCAGTAAAAGACGGAGCGCTAGAGGAGGTTTGCCATGACGACGAAAACCATGACTAAGGTCAAGAGCCGCATCTTTGATGCCGTGCATGAAACGGCAAGTGACCTTCATCGCCTTGGATTTATCGACAAGCGCAAGATGGCAAAATTTGATGTGTTGTGCCTTGACCCTGTCCCGAAATACGACAGCAAAAAAATCCGAGCGCTTCGTGACCATTTGATGCTTAGCCAAGCGGTACTTGCTGCTGTTCTCAATACCAGCCTGTCTACCGTTCGGAAGTGGGAAATTGGTGACAAGCATCCGAGCGGGCCCTCGCTAAAACTGCTTAATCTCTTGGATCGCAAGGGGCTGGAAGCGGTTCTGTAGCGACAGACTCACCAATGCCTGTCAACTTTCTGAATCTCCCCGGCCTCAATGTGCTGGACTTCAAGGAAACCGAGACGGACAACCATGTACGAGCGGAGCCACGGGTTATATCCCGCATGTGTCCACACTGTGGCCGGTCGAATGAAACGGTCAAGCACGCACAGAAAACGCTGTTCATCCGTGATTTAACATCCCAAGGAAAGTGCGTAGCGATCCACCTCGACGTGCCGCGTCTGCGCTGCAAGCCGTGCAATCTGACTTTCACCGCATCCGTACCGGAAATCGACACAACCCGGCAAATGACCGAACGCCTGGTTAAGTGGGTTGGGCGGCAGGCCCTTGAGTACACCTACGCCGAGATCGCCAAGCAAGTCGCAGGACTTTGCCGCCATATTGTGCTGAAAAGGTTTTTGCATCCGCTTCGGCGCCAAATGATGCGACGGTGGGCTCCATCGAACCTTTACGGCTGCTGCCGACAACGTAGAACGCGCTTCTGGCGTCTATCCAGTGGCCTTGCGGATAAGATTTGAATCTCCAAGCCGCCACTGTAAGCTCGGCGCTTGGCAGCAGTGGTGCGAATTAAACCGGTGTCCGGTAGAGGCGAAATAGCCGTCTAAAAACAAAAACCCGCACCAGTAACGGCGCGGGTTTCAGAGCATTAAAACTGCTCTACTTTTTAGACGCTACACAGTAACTTCTGCTGCGGAATCAACAAAGTAGGGGATTTCATTAAAGTTCATGTAGCGGTAAACATCAGCCGCCTTGGCATTCACTATTTTCACCTTCTCCATATACTCTGCGACGGTCGGGATTTTTCCGATCAGGGCGCAAATGGCGGCCAGTTCGGCGGAACCGAGGTACACGAAGGTGTCGATGCCCAGACGGTTGGGAAAGTTGCGTGTCGAGGTCGACATTGCCGTGCTGCCCTTTTTGATCTGCGCCTGGTTGCCCATGCACAGCGAGCAGCCGGGCATTTCCATGCGCGCACCGCTCTTGCCAAGAATGGCGTAGTAGCCTTCCTCGTTGAGGATGGTGGCATCCATCTTGGTCGGCGGCGCGACCCACAGGCGTGTCGGGATGTCCGACTTGCCTTCAAGCACCTTGGCGGCAGCGCGGAAGTGGCCGATGTTGGTCATGCACGAGCCGATGAAAACCTCGTCAATCTTGGTGCCGGCAACTTCAGAGAGCAGCTTGACGTCGTCCGGGTCGTTCGGGCAGGCGACGATGGGTTCCTTGACGTCGGCCAGATCGATTTCGATTATGGCGGCGTACTGCGCATCGGGGTCAGCCTTGAGCAGTTGCGGGTTGGCGATCCACGCTTCCATGGCCTTGATGCGGCGGCCGAGGGCGCGCTTGTCTTCGTAGCCGGTGGCGATCATCCACTTCATCAGCGTGATATTCGAGGTCATGTACTCGATGATCGGCGCTTTGTCCAGGTGGACGGTGCAGGCTGCGGCAGAGCGTTCGGCCGAGGCGTCGGAAAGTTCGAACGCTTGCTCGATTTTCAGATCGGGCAAACCCTCGATTTCGAGGATGCGGCCGGAGAAGATATTCTTCTTGCCCTGCTTGGCGACGGTCATCAACCCCTGCTTGATAGCGTAGTAGGGGATGGCATTGACCAGATCGCGCAGCGTGATGCCTTCTTGTAACTTGCCCTTGAAGCGCACCAGAACGGATTCGGGCATGTCCAGCGGCATGACGCCGGTAGCGGCGGCAAAGGCGACCAGACCTGAACCTGCCGGGAAGGAAATGCCGATCGGGAAGCGTGTGTGCGAGTCGCCACCAGTGCCGACGGTATCGGGCAGCAGCAGGCGGTTGAGCCAGGAGTGGATGATGCCGTCGCCCGGACGCAGCGACACGCCGCCACGGGTGCTGATGAAGCTGGGCAGGGTACGATGGGTCTGTACGTCGACCAGCTTCGGGTAGGCCGCCGTGTGACAGAAGGACTGCATCACCATGTCGGCCGAGAAGCCCAGGCAGGCCAGGTCTTTCAATTCGTCGCGCGTCATCGGGCCGGTGGTGTCCTGCGATCCGACGGTGGCCATCTTCGGCTCGCAGTAGGTGCCGGGCAGAATGCCCCGCTGCTTACCATTTTCTTCGGGCAGGCCACAGGCGCGGCCGACCATCTTCTGTGCCAGGGTGTAGCCCTTGCCGGTATCGGCAGGGTTCTGCGGCAGACGGAACAGCGTGGACACCGGCAGCCCCATGGCGGCGCGGGCCCGGGCCGTCAGGCCACGACCAACGATCAGCGGGATGCGGCCACCAGCACGCACTTCGTCGAGAATCACCGGTGTCTTGAGCTGTGATTCGGCGATGACTTTGCCGTTCTTGAGCGCGGTGACTTTCGTTGTCGCTGTGTCGATCTTGAGCTCGATCTCATCGCCCATGTTCATCTGTTCGACGTCAATCTCGATCGGCAGTGCGCCGGCATCTTCCATGGTATTGAAGAAGATCGGAGCGATTTTGGAGCCCAGGCAGAAGCCACCGAAACGCTTGTTCGGGACGAAGGGAATGTCTTCGCCGGTAAACCACAGCACCGAGTTGGTCGCCGACTTGCGCGAGGAGCCGGTGCCGACCACGTCGCCAACGTAGGCGATCAGATTGCCCTTCTTGGCCAGCGCTTCGAGCTGCTTGACCGGACCCCGGCTGCCCGGCTCATCGGCGTCGATTCCCGGACGCGCGTTCTTGAGCATGGCCAGCGCATGCAGCGGAATATCGGGACGCGTGGTGGCGTCTGGCGCCGGCGACAAGTCGTCGGTATTGGTTTCGCCAGTGACTTTGAAGACTGTCAATGTCTGCGAAGTCGGCACTTCCGGGCGCGAGGTGAACCACTCGGCGTCGGCCCACGATTGCATGACGCTCTTGGCATTTGCATTGCCTTGGTCGGCGAGCTCTTTGACGTCGTGGAAGAAGTCGAACACCAGCAGCGTTTTTTTCAGCGCCTGCGCAGCAAAGGTGCCTACTTCGGCATCGCCAAGCACGTCGATCAGCGGCTTGACGTTGTAACCGCCGAGCATGGTGCCGAGCAGTTCGGTAGCTTTGGCCCTGGAGATCAGCGCGCAGGATTCGTCGCCCTTGGCGACCTTGGCGAGAAACTCGGCCTTGACCTTGGCGGCGTCATCGACACCGGCGGGGACACGGTGGGTCATCAGCTCGACCAGCACCCGCTCTTCGCCCTGGGGCGGATTTTTCAGCAACTCGATCAGCTCGGCAGTCTGCTTGGCGGTCAGGGGAAGTGGCGGGATGCCAAGCGCAGCGCGCTCGGCAACATGGGCACGATAGGATTCCAGCATGGGGCGTCCTTTCTCAAAAGTTGCGGGGGTGGAGGAGTGACTTGAATTCGGGTTATTCATTGTAGTGCAAGGCCAAGACAGTTACAGCGCGAAGTCAAAGTAGTGCTGATACCGAAGAAATACAACTCTTGTATATGATATAAGATAAATAGGATGCTGTGAAGTAAGCTGGATGAGCGTTTCGGACTTTTTAATCGCCGCCGCCCTCAAGACCCTTCGCTGGCAAGCAGTTTAACCGTCTCCTCGCCATAGCGCACCACCTGACCGGGGCGGAGCTTGGCGCGTTTGCGCGTCTCAACGACGCCATCAACGCTGACTTTTCCGGCCTCGATTTCGGAATGCGCGTAGCCGCCCGAATGGCACAGGCCCGTTGTTTTGAGCAACTGATCCAGTTGAATGTAGTCACCGCGAACCTCAAGAAATAGGGTCATAACATCCTTTCACAGAGGCGACAAACCATGGCGCCGCCGGGCGCGATCACAAGCGTCATCACCAATCCCCAATGGCGCGTAGGGCGCAAAATCACGGCAGGGGCCAGGACGTTGTTCATAAATGCCGCAGCGTACCGCCTGACCGATCTCGCCTTCGAGCGCGATGCAACGTGGTGGCGCTGCATCAGTGCCGAGCATGCGCACCAGCGTGGGGGTCAAGGCGACGGTCAGTTCCGCCGGCACGCCCCGATTCCCGGCAAAAGCCAGATCAACACAATCAAAATCGACGCGAAAAGCCGCACAACAAGCGCCACAGCTAAGACAGGCAAAATCCGGCATAGTCATCGTTTTCTCACAATGTGACTCGGGTGCGGTAAAGCGGATGCCCGGAGTTCAGGTATTTCCGCTCAAAGGGCGTCAATGGGTTCTGTGGTGCATAGGGCTCACAATGGGCTGAGCGTAACGTCAGGCGGTTGATGGCGAAACAGAACTCGTCGATATAAATACGCCAGTTGCTGCGGCATTCGAGCACGCCACCGAGTGCGAGCAAGGCCGGAAAAACCGGATGGCCGTGCCAGCGTCGCGAAAGGTGGCCAATTTTCGGCCAGGGATTTGGATAAAGCAGGTAGTGACGAGCCAAGTGGATATTGGCCTCAAGCATCAATCGCCAGTAGTCGACCAGGTCAGCGCGAACCAAATCAAGATTGAGCGGCAAACGAGACGAACCCGGTGTGGCGCCAGTATTTCTGCACAGACGCGATGCGGACTGATCGACACCGATCACGTAATGGTCGGGAAAAGCGAGCGCCAGCGCCAGGCTGCTCTCGCCAACGCCGCAGCAGGAATCAAGAATCAGCGGCGCAGCGGCCGCCACCCGTGCGCGACGTTCGAAGCTGGCAGCGAAAGCAGCGCGGTTGTAATCACTATATGGCTTGCGAAATAGAGCAGTGGCATGGCGCTCAAGCAGCGTCCCCAAGTGGTCATGAATCGCACTCTGGGCGCTGCTAGGCAGGCGTGAGTTGGCGTACATCGCGGCGATCAGGCAGTACGCGGCAGCGCGTTGCGCAACACGTGGTCGGCGAGTCCATCCATCGGCGCCAGCAGAATTTTCCCCACGGCTAGATCACCAACTGGGTTCCCAGTTCAACGACACGATCGGTAGGAATCCTGAAAAATTCGGTCGCACTGGTCGCGTTCTTTGACATCAGCGCGAACAAGCGGGAACGCCAGGCCGAAATATTGCGCGGTAGCGTGGGCACAATCGTTTCATGCGAGAGATAGAAGGTGGTTTCCGTAATGTCGAAACTCTCGCCGAAGCGTTTGCAGCGCTCGAGGGCACGCGGAATGTCCGGGTCTTCCATGAAACCATAGCGGATGATCAGCCGCACAAAGCCCTTGCGCATCCGGTGCAGATAGATGCGATCCAGTTCGTTCACGTGCGGCGTGTTGGTCGTCTGCACGGTGACTAGGACAACCCGCTCATGGAGCACCTGATTGTGCTTGAGATTGTGCAGCAATGCGGCAGGAACGCCCTCCTTGGAACTGGTCATGAAGACGGCGGTACCATTGACGCGATGCACTTTATCGATCATATCGAGAAAGGAATGCATGGGGATACTCTGCTTGGCCATTTCTTCGCCGACCAGGCGGCGGCCGAGGCGCCAGGTGGTGAGCACGGCGAATGAAGCCAGCCCCATAGCGACCGGAAACCAACCGCCTTCGGGAATCTTTAACGCATTGGCGCTAAAGAAGGCCAGATCAACGATCAGCAGCGAACCGGCGATAACGGCGACCGCAGACCAGTGCCAGCGCCACATCAGCACCATCACAAAAGCGACGAGGATGGTATCGATCAGCATCGTCCCGGTGACTGCAATGCCATAGGCGGCGGCCAGATTGGAGGAGCTCTGGAAGCCGATGACCAGCGCGATCACGGCCAGATAAAGGGTCCAGTTGGTGAACGGCACGTAAATCTGGCCTTCGGCCTTGCCCGAGGTATGGACGATCAGCATGCGCGGCAGGAAACCCATCTGGACAGCCTGACGCGCCACCGAGAAGGCTCCAGAAATCACCGCCTGGGAAGCGATCACCGTTGCCACCGTGGCCAGGATAACCATCGGCACCAGAGCCCAATTCGGCCCCAGATGGAAGAATGGATTGATAATGGCTTCAGGCTCATTGAGCAGCAGCGCGCCCTGGCCGAAATAGTTGAGCACCAGCGTTGGCATGACAAAACCGAACCAGGCCAGGCGAATAGGGAAGCGGCCAAAATGGCCCATATCGGTGTACAGCGCCTCGCCACCGGTCACCGCCAGCACCACCGAGCCGAGGGCGAGGAAAGCAAGGCCTGCGTGGTTGCTGACAAAGTGGAGCGCATAGATGGGGTTAAGCGCCACCAACACGCCGGGATGGCGAGCCACCTCGATTGCCCCAAGCACGCCCAGAATGGCGAACCAAAGGACCATGATCGGTCCGAAGAGCATGCCGACGGTTCCGGTTCCGCGCCTCTGGATGAAGAAAAGAGCGGTCAGAACGCTCAGGGTAATCGGCAGAACGTAAGGCTTGAGGGCCGGGGTGACGATCTCAAGCCCTTCGACAGCGGAAAGCACCGAGATCGCCGGCGTGATCATGCTGTCGCCATAAAACAGGGCGGCGGCAAAAATGCCGAGCAGGGTAACGGCCCAGGTCATGCCGGAATTGCTGGCCCGCTCGGTGACCAGCGCCAGCAGTGCCAGAGAGCCGCCCTCGCCCTTGTTGTCCGCACGCATGATCACGGCAACATACTTGACCGAGACCAGCACCATGATCGACCAAAAGACCAGTGAAAGAATGCCCAGAATGTTCTCGGGTGTCACCGGAATCGGATGGTGGCCATTGAAGATTTCCTTCATGGCATAGAGCGGGCTGGTGCCGATGTCTCCGAAAACGACACCGATGGCGCTGACCGTCAGCGCCGGAAGCGCTTGGCGAGAATGCATAACTCCCTCTTTTCCCCGGATGACAGCCACATGTCATGATCATGAATTGACCAGTCTACTGCAAATTTCTTTATCCAGAGCGGATTACTGATTTTCAACCCGACCGCGCAGAACCTTGACCAATCCGCGCCTGACCTTGTTCTCGACGCGCTTCTTCTGCGCACTGCGCGACGGCCGGGTCGGGCGACGCAGCACGGGGACAAAGGCAGCACGGGCAATCAATTCGCGCAAACGCGTCAGGGCGTCAATTCGATTGCGTTCCAGACTGCGGTGCGACTGCGCCTTGATTACCACCACGCCGTCGGCGCTGACCCGCTGGTCACGCAACTCCAGCAGCCGGGCCTTGATTTCATCGGGCAGCGATGAGGCGCCGATGGCAAAGCGCAAATGGATGGCGTTCGACACCTTGTTGACGTTCTGACCACCGGCGCCCTGCGCGCGAATGGCGATGAACTCAACCTCTTCCTCGCGCAGCATGATTTGTGAGGAATGAACGGGCATTTTATCGGCGTCGTGATTTGAGCCGGTCATTATAAGTGCTATCGTGCGGCGGCGTTCCGACATCCAGTCCGTATAGCAACCTTCTACTCCCGATCAAAGCCATGCCCACCCTGCCCTCCCGCATCGTACGCCTCGTACTCGACACCAACATCGTGATGGACATGCTGCACTTCAACAACCGTCATACGCAGCCGCTGCAAACAGCCATCAACAATGGTCAGTTGCAGTGTTTTACCGATGGCCAATGCCTGTCCGAACTTGAACGGGTCACCGGCTACCCGGAGTTTGGTCTCGACGCTCTGGAGCGCCAGGCCCTGATGGATAACTATCTGGGGGTCGTCACCTTATGCAACGCCAGCGGCGAGGAAAACTATCTTCTGCCGCGCTGCCGTGACGAGGACGATCAGAAATTCCTGATTCTTGCCGCGCGCTGCCAGGCCGACCTGCTCATCACACGCGACAAGCTGTTGCTCAAGCTCAACCGCCACAAGCACAAACCACCCGCCAGCCCCATCCTGACGGCGGAAGACGCCTGCCGGCTACTTGGCCTCATCTGATTTTCGACGGAAAACCCAGCGCGTCGCCGTAGAGGCTTCGGCGGTAAAGGCATAGCCTTCGGCGGCAAAAGTCTTCAGGCCTTGCGCCGCCTTCAGCCGTTGAGTCAACACAAAGCGTGCCATCAGCCCGCGCGCGCGCTTGGCGTAAAAACTGACGACCTTGTATTTACCCTGACCAACGCTCCAATCCTCGAACACCGGCTCAATCACAGGCACGGTAAGCTGCTTGAGCTTGACCGACTTGAAATATTCCTGAGATGCCAGATTGACCAGCGCCTTGGCCTTGACTTCAAGCAGCGCCGAATTGAGCTCATCGGCGATGCGTTCGCCCCAGAAGGCGTAGAGATCCTTGCCGCGCGGGTTGGCCAGTGCGGTGCCCATTTCCAAGCGATAGGCCTGAATCAGGTCAAGCGGGCGCAGCAGACCGTACAACCCGGAGAGGATGCGCAGATGTCCCTGCGCAAACTTCAGGTCAGCCGCCGCCAGCGTCGTGGCGTCCAGCCCTTCATAGACATCACCGTTGAAGGCCAGAACCGCTTGCTTGGCGTTGGCCGGGGAAAACGGAAGTTTCCATTCAGCATAACGCGTGGCGTTGAGCGTGGCGAGTTGATCGCTGATGCCCATCAATTTGCCAATTTCTGGCGGCGATAACTGGCGCAGACCTTCGATCAGCAGTTGTGACTGATCGAGGAAGCGGGGCTGGGTATGCGTCGCAACACCGGGCGGCGTCGAGAAATCAAGCGTTTTGGCGGGAGAAAGAACAACGATCATGGTTTGTATCCTGGCCGAAAATCATTCCGAAGCAGATTGTAAGCGACCTGACCAAGTGCTTGCCGTTCCCGAAACGCGATTCTTCCCTGTCGCCAAGGAAGAAATGATCAGACAAGCAGTGCTCACCTTCGTCTTGGTACAATAGCGGATTGTTTCCACTGCGCAGGTTCCCCCATCATGAAACGCAACCGTCCCTCCTCGCGTAAGCGCATCTCGGCCGACGCTACTGAACTTGGCCGGCTGGCCACCGGCCTGGCTGAGTCCGGCGGCAAACTGGAGGATCTGTTCTGGGAAAAAGAGCTCGCCGAACTGATCGACAAACTGCTGCACGACGGCGCCGAAGACGACCTGAACGCTTCGCTGGACCGTCTGTTCGACTCGCACGCGGCGGCGCATGACAGCCTGGCCGACATCATCGAATCGCGTGCAGAATCTTCCGTGCTCTCGCATCAAGGGCAGGATTTCGACATCCTGCTGTTCAATGTGCCGGTGCTGGCCTGGTCACGCTTCTCGATCCCGGCCGGAACGATCCCCAGGAGCACGCTGCAAACGCTCAAGGTGCATCTGGGCGCCCATGTCTTTTCGGCGCACGCCCAACTGGCGCTGGCCGACTACCTGTACAGCCCGGATCAATTGCCGCGCAGCTTCGTCGACACCTGGCAACTGATGCGCGATCTGGGCGGCGCGGCGCTGGGCAAGGAGGCCTTGAAGCTTGATCTGTCGACGCTGCCTGAAACCAACCAATTCCTCTCGGACACCCGCTATCTGATCGGCGCCATTGCCGTGCCGCACGGCATGCCGCTATTCCGCTGGAATGAGTCGAAAACCTGCACGCGCGAGTCCGCGCTCAAGGAATGGGTCAAACAGGGCGGCCCCTGCCTGGAGCCTCTGCTCACCGGTTGCGCCTTCCAGACCCTGCTCGCCGATGCCTATCACGCCGCCTGCCGCACCGCCGACATGGCCTCGCGCCCTTACTCGCTGCGCGCGTCGGTGACCTTTCTGCAAACCACCCTGGGCCAACCCGCCGAAGCCCTGCGCGCCGTTATCGGCGGCTTTCACGACAAGCGCCTGGAGGAATACCGTATCGGTTTTGGGCCGCGCGACGGCGACACGATTTATCACGGTGTCATTTGGCCGCTGCTCGGCGCCGAGGACGAAACGACTGACGTGGTCGGCGAGGTGGAGAGCCTGCTGCGCGAATCCGGCCTCAAGGAAGTCCTGGTGCACAGCCAGCAGTTTCCCTTCGAGTTCTGCGACGACTGCGGCGCACCGCTCTACCCGAACATCGAAGGCGAACCGGTGCACGCCGAAATGCCCGAGCAGAACAACACGCCATCGCAGACCTTGCATTGAACCTTGCTGATGCGCAATGCCGACCTGCTGCAACGCAGCCTCAATGCCGTCTGGCACCCGTGCACGCAGATGAAGCAGCACGCCGGCGACGGCGCGCTGCCACTGGTTCCGATTGCGCGCGGCGAGGGCGTCTGGCTGCATGATTTTGACGGCCGGCGCTACCTCGATGGCATCAGCTCGTGGTGGGTCAATTTGTTCGGCCACTGCAACCCGCGCATTAACGCAGCTCTGCGCAAGCAACTCGACGAACTCGAACACGTCATCCTGGCCGGCTTCACCCAGCAGCCGGTCGTCGAACTCTCGGAACGTCTGGCGACGCTGACCGGCGGCGCGCTCGGTCATTGCTTCTACGCCTCCGATGGCGCCTCGGCGACCGAGATCGCGCTCAAGATGTCCCTCCACTCGTGGCGCAATCGCGGGCGCAGCGAGAAGCAGAACTTTCTATGCCTTGAAGGCAGCTACCACGGCGAGACGGTCGGCGCGCTGGCGGTTACCGACGTGGCGATTTTCAGGGACGCCTATGCACCGCTGGTGCGCGCCGCAGCCACCGTCCCGACGCCCGACGCGCGCCGGGCCCGTGACGGCGAAACACCCGCCGATACTGCCCGCCGCGCCGCGCTGTCGCTTGAAACTCATCTCACTGCACACCACCAGAACATTGCAGCGTTGATCGTCGAGCCGCTGATCCAGTGCGCCAGCGGCATGGCCATGTACGACCCGGAGTACCTGCGCCACGCGCGCGCGCTGTGCGACCACTACGAGGTGCATCTGATCTGCGACGAGATCGCCGTCGGCTGTGGTCGCAGCGGAACCTTTTTTGCGTATGAGCAAGCCAACATCAAACCGGACTTCCTGTGCCTGTCGAAAGGTATTTCGGGCGGGTATCTGCCGCTCTCGATCGTACTTAGCACGGATGCCGTCTATGCCGCGTTCTACGACGATGCCACCAGCCGCGGCTTCCTGCACTCGCACTCCTATACCGGCAACGCGCTGGCCTGCCGCGCAGCGCTGGCGACCCTCGACATTTTCGCCGAGGACGAAGTGCTCGCCGCTAACCGCGTGCTCGCCGCACATCTTGGCGAATGTCTGGCGCCGCTCGCCGCACACCCTTGCGTCAGGCACTTCCGTCAGCGCGGAATGATTGCGGCATTTGACGTAGTCAGCGACGACCCTCAGTTTTCCAGCCGTTTCTATCGTGCCGCGCTTGACCGCGAAATCCTGCTGCGCCCGATCGGCAATACCGTCTACGTCATGCCACCCTACGTGATCAGCCGCGAAGAATGCGCCTTCCTCGCCGGTCGCGCGGAACAAGCGCTCGACGCGGCGCTGAGCCCATGATCTGGGACGAACTGGAAAGTGCGCTGGACAGCCTCGAAGCGGATGGTCTGAAACGCCACCAGCGCACGCTGGAGGCGCCCTGCGGCCCGCTAGCGGTAGTCGATGGCCGCCCGCTGATCAGCTTTTGCAGTAACGACTACCTTGGCCTGGCCAACGATCCGGTCCTGGTTGAGGCCGCCTGCGCCGGCGCCAGGGCCTGGGGTGTCGGCAGCGGCGCCTCGCATCTGGTCAGCGGTCACCAGTCGCCGCATGTCGCACTCGAAGCGCGGCTCGCCGCCTTCACCGGTTTTCCGCGCGCCCTGCTCTTTTCCACTGGCTACATGGCCAACCTCGGCATTGTTCCAGCTCTGGTCGGGCGCGGCGACGCGGTGTTTGCCGACAAGCTCAACCACGCCTCGCTGCTCGATGCCGTACAGCTTTCGCGTGCTGAAAGCCAGCGCTACGCGCACGGCGACCTGGCCGCGCTCGAACGTCTACTGGCCAAGAGCAGCGCTAAACGCAAGCTGATCCTCAGCGACGCCGTGTTCAGCATGGACGGCGACCTGGCGCCGCTGCCCGGGCTGCTCGAACTCGCGCAGCGCTATGACGCCTGGCTAGTGATCGACGACGCGCACGGCTTTGGCGTACTCGGCGACGAAGGTCGCGGCAGCCTGGCGCATTTCGGCATCGGTTCCGCCGCCCAACGCCTGCTCTATATGGGCACGCTGGGCAAGGCCGCAGGTGCTTCCGGGGCCTTTGTCGCCGCTTCGCAGACGGTCATCGAATGGCTGCTGCAACGTGCCCGTACCTATATCTTCACCACCGGAAGCAGCCCGCTGATCGCCTGCGCGCTGGCTGCCAGCCTTGACCTGATTGAGAGCGGCGATGCCCGCCGGGCACATCTGAGTGAGCTTACCGTGCAACTGCGCGACGGGCTGGCCGACACCCGCTGGCAACTGCTGCCATCGCCGACGGCCATCCAGCCAGTGCTCATCGGCGACAACCACGAAGCACTGCGCATTGCTAACGCGCTCTACGAACGCGGCCTGTGGGTGCCGGCCATCCGTCCGCCGACCGTCCCCAGGGGAACTGCCCGCCTGCGCGTATCACTGAGCGCCGCGCATAGCGCCGCACAGGTGGCAAGCCTGGTCGCCGCCCTGCAGGATCTGGCATGAGCGCGCTCATGGTCGAACGCATGGGTCAGGGCAGCGATCTGGCGCTGATTCACGGCTGGGGAATCGGAAAATCGGCCTGGCAAACCGTGCTGCCGCTGCTGACGCAGCGCTTTCGCGTGCATCTGGTCGAACTGCCGGGCTACGGATCTTTTCCCGACAAAGCACCAGTCGCAGACTTCATGGAAACAGCCGCAGCGCTTGCCGATTCTCTGCCCGCCGGGTGCACCCTGTGCGGCTGGTCGCTTGGCGGCTTGCTCGCCATGCAAGCTGCATGTTTCGAACCACGACGCGTCGGCCGGCTGATCCTCTGCGGCTCCACGCCCAGCTTCATCCAACGCGCCGACTGGCCGCACGCGCAGCCGCCGGCACTACTTAACAGCTTCAGCGAGGCGGTTGCCGACAATGCCGCAGGCGCCCTGCAACGCTTCAGCGCCCTGCTCAACCAGGGCGATGTCCGGGCCCGCGCCAACGTCCGTACTCTGGCGCGAGCCCTGACCGCCAACCCGCTGCCCGACAGCGCAACGCTTTTGCGCGGCCTGCACTGGCTGGGTTCGGTCGACCTGCGCGCTCAGATCGCCGCGATCACCCTGCCGACGTTAATCATCCACGGCGAAAATGATCCGCTGATGCCGCTCGCCGCCGCGCACTGGCTTAATGAAAACCTGCCGCACGCACAACTTAAGATATTCAACAGCGCGGCCCACGCCCCCTTCCTGAACGACCCTGAACAGTTTGTCCAGCTGTTCATATAGAACGATTATTGCTTCATCTCCGTTACATTTTTGACGGAGGCGTGGGTAGCGAGTGCGCTGTCTCATTTTCAGGGGCAAATAAGACAACAAGCCGCCAGAGGAGGACGTAAATAAACATTTGTGTTGCGTTTTTATTGAAAAAAACAACATAAATGTTTATTATTGGCCCCGTGAACTCGAACCAGATGAAGAAGTGGCTGGAACAGCAAGGCGCGACTTTCCAGCCGGGCAAGGGTTCTCATCTAAAGGTGTTTCTTAATGGCCATCAATCGACGCTGCCGATGCATGGTACGGCGGAGCTTGGCAAGGGACTGGTAGCCGCGATCAAACGCCAGCTTGACTTGAAGTAAGGAGAATTCATGTTTGACTACCCGGTAATCCTCGCGCCCGATGAGGGCACGGTTCTGGTGACCTTCCCGGATGTTCCAGAGGCGATCACCTTCGGCAGTGATGAGGATGAGGCCCTGCTCTATGCCGTTGATGCACTGGAATCTGCGCTCTCGTTTTATGTCGATGCGCGCAAACCGCTGCCGGTCCCCAGCGCCGCCGACGGTCGACCGACGGTGCGCCCGTCGGCGCTGGAGTGCGCCAAGCTTGGGGTGTATCAGGCGATGACCGAGCAGGGGATAAAAAAGGCGGAACTGGCGCGCCGGCTTGGCTGGCATATGCCGCAGGTGGATCGGCTGTTCGATCTGAACCATGCGTCGCGCTTTGATCAGATCGAGGCGGCAGCGCGAGTGTTGGGGCGCCACCTCGATATCCGTGTGGCGTGATTTCATCCGGACTTATTTAATTTTTCTTGGTTCAGTGGCCATCCTGCGCGAACGCGTCGAGTTTATAACGATGAGGTTTGCGATCATTGCGGGTTAGCGCCAATACCCGCCGGGCCGATCGGTTTCACCTGTTCGGCGTACAACTGCTTGAGCCGCGGCCCACGCCCCCTTCCTGAACGACCCTAAACGTTTTGCCCGGCTAATTGACGATTTCTGTTATGCCCCTGTCAACGATTAAGCCGCGCGTCCGTGAATCATTCGAACGCGCGGCCACCACCTACGACGCTGCCGCAGTGGTTCAGCGCCGGGTCTGCGAGCGGCTGCTCGAAACGCTCGATCCTTCCGTATTTCCACTGGCGCACCAACTGCTCGACGCCGGCTGCGGCACCGGCTACGGCGTGCGCCTGCTGCGCCAGCGCTGGCCCACAGCCCATATCACCGGCGTCGATTTCGCCCCGGCAATGCTCGATCTGGCGCGCCACGACAGCGATGCCTGCTGCGCTGCTGACATCGAAATGCTACCCTTCGCCGCAGCCAGTTTCGACCTGTGGTGGTCAAGCCTGACCATTCAGTGGTGTGACACTGACATCGCTTTTGCGGAAGCAGCCAGGGTTCTTAGGCCAGGCGGCCAGCTCGCTCTGAGCACCCTGGGGCCGGGCACCTTCAAGGAACTGCGCGCCGCATTCTCCACCGTCGACCAACACCGCCACACGCTGCCTTTCAGCGCGCCGAAAGCGATCAGCGAGGCGCTGACCCATGCCGGATTTTGCAATATCAGCCTGCGTCGCGAAAAACACACCGCCCATTACCCCAACCTGAAAACCCTGCTGCACGCGGTCAAAGCCATCGGCGCGCACAACGTCGGCGAGGGTGGTCGCAGCGGGATGATGGGGCGCCAGGCCTGGCAGCAGGTTGAAGCCGCCTACGAACAGCACCGTGAAGCCGCCGGCCTGCCGGCCAGCTACGATGTCATTATTGGCTATGCGAGAAAATGAACAGAGCAGATCACCACAACGGCACAACGGGCACAACGAAAAACGAACAAAGGGGAAAAGGTTTTGCAAAAAAATCGTCTGTAGTCACCCTTCGTTGTGCCCGTTGTGTCGTTGTGGTTAACGTCTTTTTAATCCAACTCCAAACAAAACAAAATGAACCCACCTATCAAACCGGCCTGGTTCGTCACCGGAACCGACACCGAAGTCGGCAAGACCTTTGTTGCCTGTGCGCTACTGCATGCGCTGCGCAACAAGGGGGTGGCGGCCATTGGCATGAAGCCGGTGGCCGCCGGTACCGATGCCGAAGGCAGGAACGCTGACGTCGAAGCCTTGCTCGCCGCCTCCGGCGGGCGGGCGCCACGCGAACTCGTCAATCCCTACCTTTTTAATCCGGCGATTGCCCCGCATATCGCGGCGGTTGAAGCGGGACGACGTATCGAGCTGGCGTGCATCGTCGCGGCGTTCGAGGCTTTGCTTGGAATGGCCGACGCGCTACTGGTCGAGGGCGTTGGTGGCTTCTGCGTGCCGCTCGGCCCACAACTTAGCACCGCCGACCTCGCCGAAAGACTCCAGTTGCCCGTCATCCTCGTCGTCGGCATGCGCTTGGGCTGCATCAACCACGCGCTGCTCAGTCAACAGGCCATTGCCGCACGCGGACTCAAGCTGGCGGGCTGGGTCGCCAACCGAACCGACCCGCAGATGTCCCACTTCGAGGAGAATCTGGCAGCGTTGACAGAGCGCATGGCATCGCCCTTGCTCGGCGTCATCCCAAGCAAATGCACGCCGGAAAAGGCAGCAAAGCTGATCAGGCTCCCCGAGTGCTAATCAGTTGAACGGGGGGCGGAACGACTGCGGCTGGATTCGTCTTGCCGCCGGCAGATGCTGCGCGTACCATGTGCCGAAATTCGTTGATCAAGCGCAATCAATCCAGTATTCAGCCTGTTTCTTTTTGAGGACGTATTGAGGCAAATGCTTAGTCAGCCACCGCAAGACCTTAAAGCCTGGGTACTCTTCTTCAGCAATGCCGAAATGCCGATTCTGCGTCAAACGGCACGCCGACTTGAAGAGGCGCGTCAGGACATGGACAAGATCAGCGGTCGCGATATTGCCAATATCGTGCTGCAGGACCCCTTGATGGCTGTCCGTGTTCTCGCTTACATCCAGCCTTTCCGTGGCAAGCATTTGCGCTCGGACATCACGACCATCGCCAATGCGGTCATGATGCTCGGCATAGAACCTTTCTTCAGCCGATTCGAAACGCCGGTCACCATCGAAGCCATGCTCAAGAACGAGCCGCAGGCATTGCTTGGTGTGCTGCAGGTCATCCGCCGTATTCAGCGCGCCTCGAATTATGCCTATGACTGGGCTGTCGAGCGACACGACATGAATGTCGAGGAAGTCGCCCTTGCCGCTTTGCTGCATGACCTTGCGGAGATTCTGCTGTGGTGTTTTGCACCCAAGCTGGCCATTGAGATTCGCGACCGGCAGCAGGCCGACAAGACCCTGCGCAGCGCCAGCGCGCAAAAACAAGTCCTTGGTTTTCCACTGTTTGATTTGCAACTGGCGCTTTGCGATGTCTGGCATTTGCCCGATCTGCTCAACGCTCTGATGGACGATGCCAATGCGCATCTGCCGCGCGTTCAAAACGTCACCTTGGCAGTCAACCTTGCCCGCCACTCGACTAGCGACTGGAGTGACCCTGCGCTACCTGACGACTTGAGCGCTATCGAGAAATTGCTGCATATCAAGCGCGAATCGCTACTCTCCCGCCTGAACATTCCTGCCGAAATCCTCCCGCAGTTTATGCCCCCCGCATTGGAAGCCGCGCCGAAGAACATTCAAACGCCATAGCCTGGCAGCAACTCGACGAGACACCCATGCGCCACCACCATTTCCCGACTCTGCTCGCCACCCTTGTCGCCCTGACCCTGTCGGCGTGCGCGTCCAAGCCTCCGGCACCACTGCCATCAATTCCCCCGCCACCGCCGGTTACGGCCAAGACGGTAAGGGTCGGTCTCGCCCTTGGCGGTGGCGCCGCGCGCGGTTTCGCCCACATTGGGGTCATCAAGGTACTGGAGGCGCAGGGGATCAGCCCCGACATCATCGTCGGCACCAGCGCCGGCGCCGTAGTTGGCGCGCTCTACGCCGCCGGAAACGACGGCTTCGAATTGCAGAAACTGGCGCACAAACTCGATGAAACAAAATTTGCCGACTGGTCGGTTCCGGACCGCGGCGTGCTCAAGGGCGAGGGGCTACAGAAGTTCGTCAATGACGCCGTTGCACAGCGGCCGATCGAAGGTCTGAAAAAACTCTTCGCCGTCGTCGCCACCGATCTGAACAGCGGCGAGAGCATCCTCTTCCGGACCGGCAACACCGGCATGGCCGTGCGCGCCTCGGCAACGGTGCCTGGTGTCTTCAGGCCGGTCAGCATCAATGGCCACGAATACGTTGATGGTGGCCTGTCGAGCCTGGTTCCGGTGCGCAGCGTCCGGCAGATGGGCGCCGACGTGGTGATCGCCGTCGATATCTCGGCGCCACCAGGCAACCAGCCGGTACGCGGCACGCTCGATATCCTGCTGCAAACCTTCACCATCATGGGGCAGAACCTCGCCCGCTACGAAATGAAGGAGGCCGACGTTGTCATTCGCCCACAGGTCGGCAACTTCGGTCCAACCGATTTTCTGGCCCGCCACGACGCGATTCTAGAAGGTGAAAAAGCCGCGCAGGCGGCGCTGCCGCAGATTCGCGCGGCAATCAGAAAAGCATCGGGAATCTGAGGACCTCCGGACATTTCGGGTTCGCTCAGCTCAATTGCAGCGCGCGCAAGGCAGGGCGTAAACCCAATGTCAAAGGAAGGACAAGCAGAACGAATGCCGCGATTACTTCGAACGTATGCGGCACGCCAATCCTGTCGCCGATCAGTCCATAGAGTGCCGGTGCGAAGGCACCAGCTCCGATTGTAAGTGTGTAGAAAACCCCAAAAGCACGTGATCGTCGCGAAACTGGAACGAGTTCAGGTACCGTCCCATAGAGTACCGATGAGGTTCCGTTTAATGCGATGCCAATTACAGGCAGCAAGAGCATCGAATGCTCCAGCGAGAGTGGAAGTATCAAGACAATGCCGATTGCTGTGGCAAGCTCGGTTATGATCAAGGTGCGCAGAACACCGGCACGCACTGCAAGCAAACCGCAAAAGAATTTTCCCGTGGCGCCTCCCGCGAATGCGAGACTCAGCGCAAAGCCTGTCTGCGTTACCGAAGCGCCTTTGGCGATCAATGCGAACGGCAACAGTGACAGGAATCCCATTCGTGTTGCGCTGTCGATCACGCCAATTGCTGCCAATGAAATAAACCCCCGGGTCGCCAATGTATCCAGGTGCCCCTCTGTTGTTGCCGACATGTCCGGCACACGCACTCTGGCAGTACTTTGCTGCTCTCGCGGCAAGGCAAACCAGACGGCAAGAGCCGCGCCCAGGCCAAGCATGCCCATCAGTGAAATTACAAAATGCCAGTCGTATACGGCGAGGAGCGCCGCGCACAACGCCGGCAAAAGAACCTTGCCGATATCGCCGGAGAAATTGTAGGCGCTCAACGCAGCGCGCAACTGCGTACCATCAGTCACACGAGAAACAAGCGCGGAGCCGAGTGGATGTTGCACGCTTGCTCCCGCCCCACTAAGCATCAGACACAGCGCAAGACCGACAAACCCCGCCGTCCATCCCGACATCATGAACCCGCCTGCGGCGACGAGCGTACCCAACGCCAGCAGAACACGTTCTCCGATCCGCTCTGAAAGCAGACTCATCGGTACCTGTAACGATGCCATCGAAGCGGAACACAGTGTCTTCAGCAGACCGACCTGCGCTAGTGACAACCCGAACGCAACTTGCCAGACCGGGAACAAAACGAACAAAAGATCGGAAAATCCGTCGTGCAGCACGTGGGCACCACAGCATGCGAAGATGGTGCGTCGTCTGCGCAGAGGGTCAAGTACAAGTGAAATGGCTGGCATGAAAGTTCATTCGATGAATATTGATTATCGCCAGGAGAACCAGGTTTTTTTCGCTTTTCTTGGTGCCTTGGTGGTTCGCTGTGTTGCCCTTGATTTATCACCCCTCCAGCGCTTCCCAGCGTTCGAGCAGGACCAGCAGTTGATTGTCGATTTCGCTCAGGCGTAGCGAAAGTCCCTGAGCATCTTGAGTCTGTGACTGGTAGAACGCTGGGTCTGCGAGCCGCAGGCTGATCTCTTTCTGCTCCTGCTCAAGGGTGGCGATTTGTTGCGGTAATTCGGATAATTCTCGACTTTCCTTGTAACTGAGCTTGCGGCTGCTATCGGCCTTGACCTTGGGTGACGCAGCACTTGGTTCCGCACGCCTGGCCGTTGACTGGGCCGCGTCAGCGGCGCGCCGCTTGACCTGATAATCCGCCCAGTCCTGATAGCCGCCTGCATACTCGCGCCAGACGCCGTCGCCCTCGTAGGCAATGGTCTGTGTTACGACATTGTCAATGAAGGTCCGGTCATGACTGACCAGAAACAGGGTTCCCGTGTACTCCTGCAACAATTGTTCGAGCAGTTCCAGCGTCTCGATATCGAGGTCGTTGGTCGGTTCGTCGAGCACCAGCACATTGGCCGGCCGAGCAAACAGGCGAGCCAGCAACAGGCGATTGCGTTCGCCGCCGGAAAGCGACTTGACCGGCGAACGCGCACGTTGCGGTGCGAAGAGAAAATCGCCCAGATAGCCGATGACATGCTTTTTCTCGTTGCCAATCTCAACATAATCCGAACCCGGCGAGATTACATCGACCAGCGCCGCCTCTTCGTCAAGCTGCGTTCTGAACTGGTCAAAATAAGCCACCTGGATTTTGGTTCCGAGTCGCACAGTGCCCGTGTCCGGCGCCAGTTCGCCGAGGATCAGACGCAGCAGTGTCGTTTTGCCGGCGCCGTTGGGCCCGATCAGGCCAATTTTGTCGCCACGCTGCAAACGGCAGGAAAAATCGCGCACTACGGTCAATTGTTGCGCGCCCTCGCCAAAGTGCTTGCTGACGTGTTCCAGTTCGGCAACCAGTTTGCCGCTCTTGTCGCCAGAATCAAGGGTCAATTCAACCTTGCCCTGGCGCTCGCGGCGTGCAGCACGGTCGCGCCGCAACTGTTCAAGACGCAGTACCCGGCCCTCGTTGCGCGTACGCCGCGCTTCGACTCCTTTGCGAATCCATACTTCCTCCTGCGCCAGAAACTTGTCGAATTTAGCGCTCTGGATCGCCTCGTCGTGCAGTATCAGTTCCTTCTTGGCCAGATAGGCGGAAAAATTACCGGGACAGGAGAGCAGGCGCCCGCGATCGAGTTCGACGATGCGCGTCGAGACGCGATCGAGAAAGCGCCGGTCATGGGTGATGAAAACCATCGCCACACCCGATGAAATCAGCATATCCTCCAGCCATTCGATAGCGCCAATGTCCAGATGATTGGTCGGCTCGTCGAGCAGCAGCAGATCGGGGGAGATGGCCAGCGCCTGCGCCAGCGCCAGGCGCTTCTTCTGGCCGCCGGAGAGGGTACCGACGCGCGCGTCGGGGTCCAGTGAAAAGCGCTGAATCACCCGTTCGGCCTGAGTCTCGAAGGACCAGGCTTGGCGCGATTCGAGCTCGCCCTGCAAGTAATGCATGCGTTCAAGCAAGGTTTCATGGTCCGCCGCGGGCTCGCCCATGGCGTGCGTCACTGCGTGATATTCGGTGAGCAACGCGGAAATCTCCCCCATGCCGGCGACTACGGCCTCGAACACCGACAGATCGGGGTCAAACGGAGGCTCCTGCGGCACATAGCCCAGGCGGATACCCGGCTGAACCCACACGTTTCCATCGTCGAGCGCACCCTGCCCGGCCAGAGCCCGCAACAAAGACGATTTTCCGGTCCCGTTACGGCCGATCAACGCAATGCGCTCGCCTGGATCGAGCAGAAAATCGGCGTGATCAAGTAGAGGCACATGGCCATAGGCGAGCGATGCATCGGACAGAATCAGGTGCGGCATGAAGTGGGCTTACTTTCTGGGGGATGAAGACAGTTGCTTGAGGTCGGCGATGATCTCGGCGGAGTGTTTCGAGGTGTCGACCTTAAGATAGGCTTTGGCGATTTTACCTTGCGGATCGATCAGAAAGGTGTAACGACGGGCGAATCGAGTGACCATCCAGTCCGCGTAAGCGCCATAACGCCTGGCCACATCGCCGTCCTTGTCGGCCAGTAACGGGAAAGGCAGGTGATATTTTTTCGCAAACTCGGCATTCGACGCCGCGCTGTCAATGCTCACGCCGACAATCTGCGCACCCAGCGCCGTCAACTGCGCCATGTCGTCGCGGAAACTACAGGCCTCCTCAGTACAGCCCGGCGTATCGTTCTTCGGATAGAAGTAAAGCACCAGCCACTTGCCGCGCAGGCTGTCGAGTGAAACATCCCGCCCGCCCTGGTCGGACAGCACAAACGCCGGCGCCATGCTGCCTACGACCGGCACCTCATCCGCCCATGCCAGGCTACAGAGGGCAAGCAACAGAAACAGCCAGACTTGTTTGATCATCATCATTCTCCCACCGAAACAATAGAAATTGGCGGCTTACCACCTCGGCACGCTAGAATACGTCCCGTTCTCCTCGTAGCATAACGGATAGTGCACGCGCCTCCTAAGCGTGAGATATGGGTTCGATTCCCGTCGAGGAGACCAAAAAAGCATCCGTTCAATGGAAACGCGCCTATCGAAAATCAGCGTCCGCCATGTCCTGCCATCCGGTGAGCAAACAATGCTCCCGCTCATGGCTATCCGTTCCACCGTAAATCAGGATCGGCTTTAGAGTTGGCGTGTCACCAGCGAATTTCTGCCACTTCTTCAACCCATCCGTCCAGTCCGCAGCAAAAGTACTGCCGGACTTGATTTCAACCGCCTGCAAACCGGCGGCTGTCTCGAACACCGCATCGATCTCATGCCCGGCACTATCCCGCCAGAAATACAGGTCGGCCGGCTGGCCGGCATTGAAGCGCTGTTTGATCATTTCTGAAACCACCCAGGTTTCAAACAAGGCGCCCCGGGCGGCATGCGTGGACATCGACGCTTCGTCACGAATCCCCAACAACCAGGCCATCAAGCCCACATCGAGGAAATACAGCTTGGGCGATTTCACCAGACGTTTGCCAAAATTCTGAAAATACGGCGGCAAACGAGTTACCAGATAGCTGGTCTCCAGAACGGTCAACCATTCGCGCGCCGTGACCGCCGAGATGCCACAATCGGCGCCCAGCGCCGCCAGATTAAGCAATTGCCCGGAGCGCGCCGCACACATACGGACAAAGCGCTGGAACTGCGATAAATCACGCACGGCAATGATCTGCCGGACATCGCGCTCCAGATACGTCGCCACATAGTTCGGAAACCAGTCGTTCGCCGCCAGATCGCGCTGATAAATCGCCGGATAGCCACCATTCAGCAACAATAGGTCAAGCGTGGTCGGCAAGCCGGCGCCCTGCACCTCACCCAGCGACAAAGGTAAAAGCTCCACCCGTCCAACCCGGCCGGCCAGCGACTGGCTCATGCCAGCAATCAGATCGAACTGGGCCGAGCCGGTCAGTACAAACTGCCCCATCACCGGGCGCTCATCGACCAGACCCTGTAGCCACGACAGCAACGCCGGACAGCGCTGCACCTCATCCAGAATTGCCCCCTCGGGAAAGCGCGCCAAAAATCGCTTGGGGTCATGCTCGGCGAAATCCCTTTCGTCCGGATTTTCCAGAGAAACATAGGGCTTGTCGGGGAATGTGGCGCGTGCCAGCGTCGTCTTGCCGGATTGGCGCGGCCCGGTCAAGGCCAGCACCGGAAATCCCCGGGCCAGACGTTCCAGCGTGGTACGAGCTTGACGTGGATACATAAACACCTCGTTTATTGCAAATCGAAAGTGTTGACTTTGATTTGCAATATTAGCAAAAACAAACTCGCATGTTCAGACAAAACGCTTCAATTCATCTACTCGCAAAAACCCCTCATATCGAGGGTTGCGAATTTATTTTCAGAAAAAGTGGCGGTTTTTGGCTGGCCCCCCGGTCTCACATTCCCCTGTTCGATTCCCGTCGAGGAGACCTTCTGGCACTCTCGTTGATCTGGAATTGATCTGGACAAGGCGGGGTGGCGTTATCTCTTCGCCTCCGCTTTATAGACAGTCACGTTTCCGGCATGAACGGCTCTTCCGCAATCGATGCCGACCGTTCGCGGGCTATACTTCAGCATCCGGGCTTTCACAAAGGCCTTCATAACTGGTCCTCCTGCGTAAATGTGACAGAACCAGGTTTTTCGATAACCGATAGGGGTAGGGATGAGCGCTCGCCCACCCTACCCCCAGGGCAATTGCATCAAATTCCCTTTAACCCGAGGAGACTGGCGCGATAAGCATCGGAAGAAGCGGCGAGAATGCGACGAGTATAGATACCCCCTTT